>JAGVTI010000106.1 GCA_019136935.1 Deltaproteobacteria bacterium | reverse complement strand
ATTACCTGGCGCGTATCTTAAAAACCCAGAAGCGATACGACGAGGCGGAAGCCATCTTCAAGAAAATCATCAGTTTAAACCCGGAGTTCGAGGCCGCCTGGATCGACCTCAGCAATCTTTATGAAATTCAGGACAAAATCGATCTGGCCATTGGAAACTATCGGAAGTACATCCGGAACTTCCCCGCCAAGATCGGCATCAGGATGCGTCTCGCCGAACTCCTCATCCGGGCAAAGCGGGAGAATGAGGCGGAAAAAGAATACCTGGACATGCTGGATGTGGATCCCAAAAACCGGGAGGCCCGTCAAAACCTGGGGATCCTTTACCTGGAACGAGGCAAGAATGACCTGGCGGTCGAGCAGTTTCTGCGTCTGCTGGAAGATTTCCCCGCCGATGCGAAGACGGGCTATCTCCTGGCCACAACCTACGAAGAGCAGAAATCCTTTGACGACGCTCTGAAAGAATACCGCAGAATCCCCGTCCTATCCTCACTTTACCCTCAGGCGCGAATCCGTATCGCGGTGATCCTGAACCAGCAGGGGAAAAGATCCGAAGCCATCAAAACGATCCGGGACGCGATCCCCGGGAACAAGGATTTCACGCCTTTTTATTCGTTTTTGTCCATCCTCTACGAGGAAGAGAAAGATTTTTCGTCCGCTGAAAGCATTCTAAGGGAAGGGCTGCTCGCCGTTAAAGACAAAATCGATATCCGTTACCAACTGGGCAGTCTCTTCAGCAAGATGAACCGAACCGACGAGAGCCTTCTGGAAATGGAAGCGATTCTTCAGGAAAATCCCGACCACGCCGACGCCCTGAACTTCATCGGATATACGTATGCGGAAATGGGAAAGAACCTGGGGGAAGCGGAAAAGATGATCCTGAAGGCGCTTCGCCTGAGGCCGGGGAACGGCTACATGCTGGACAGCCTGGGCTGGGTGTACTTCAAACAAAACCGGTTCGACGAAGCCCTGAAATGCCTGAAGGAAGCCGCGACCATCCTTCCCGGCGACCCGGCCATCACGGAACATCTGGGAGACGTCTACATGGCCCTCAATCGCCGTCAGGAAGCGCTCAACGCTTATCGGCAGGCACTCAAGCTCAATCCCCCGTCCGGCCCGGCCCTACAGGAAAAAATCGACGCCCTCCAGAAACAAGGCGTTCAATGAGACCGGCTCTGTTGTTCGTCCTGGTCTTTTCCCTGGCCCTTGCCGGATGTGCCCCCGGTAAATCCGTGATCATCTCAGAACCCGCGGGGTTTTCATCCCCCGAGGCGGCCCTTTCGGCAATCAATCCTGACCGGAACGGGGAAAAGGTCTTCCAGGTTACAGCCAAGGTCGCTCTTTCCTCCCCCCAGGGAAAGATGATTCTAAAACTGGCGGCGGTCATGCAGCCTCCGGATAAACTCCGCCTGGAATCCATCCCCGTGCTGGGTCCGCCGGATTTCTTTCTGACCGTCAAGGAAGGCCGTTTCAAGGTTTTCCTGCCCGGAACCCCGGAATTCATCACGGGAAACGCCGGCGCGGACAATCTCGGCCGGTTCCTTCCCCTGGCATGGCCTGCAGACAAATGGATCTCGGTTCTCACGGGAACCCACCCCGGCACGGCGGGACGGACGGAACAGATCCACGGCGTGATGGAGGGGCCTCTTTACCGGATTGACGTGGTGGGATCGGATGAAATGATCCGGGAACGCCTCTGGATCAATCCGGGGAATCGACATCTGGAAATGGCGGATTTCATCTCTGCCGACGGACGGACGAACCGGGTTTCCTACCAGTGGGGATTACAATCCGGCAATTTTGAAGTACCCCAAGTCATCAAGATCGATCCGGGTGAAGGAAGCCGGATCCTCATCACCTGCACCGATTTTCGAATCGCAGGCGATCCGGAACCCGATTTATTCGACCTTCCCTGCCCGGGAGAGGGTATTCCGGTCCGACGATGGGATTGAAACTCTCCGGGCCGGCCTCCCCTCGTTGAATTTCCAAACAAAAAAACCCTGCTCTCCGTCATCAGAGAAGAGCAGGGAAAAAGAAACACGGATCCGGCCGGGGGGGTCTCACTTCAATTCCAGCAGTTTGGAACGTGCGACACGCGCCTGGCTGGTATTGGGGAAATTCTTGATGACCTGCTGAAGGATTAAACGGCCGCTGACCTTATCCCCCATATTGACAAACGAAAGACCCTGCTTCAAAAGGGCCGGCGCCACCTTGTCGCCGTTGGGATAATTCTTCGTAACCTTGTCGTACTCCAGAATCGCCTGCTCGAAATTCCCTTCGAAATAGTAGCACTCCCCGATCCAGAACTGGGCATTGTCGGAATACTCGGTGTTGGGAAAATTCTTCAGAAAATCCTGGAACTGAGCCCTGGCCTTGTCATAGGATCCCTCCTTGAAAAGGTCATACGCCGCCGCATAGGCCTGATCCTTGTCGGAGAACAGTTTCGGCACATCCTTGCCGCTTCCGTTTGCCGTTTTCCCCTTCTCTCCCCCCTCATTGCGGTTGTCCTTGTCCGCCAAACCCAGGTAGGTTTCCAGGAAACCGATCCGGAGAATAAGGCGATCCTGTTTTTCCTTGAGTTCCTTGATCTCCTCGTCTTTCCTGTTGAGACGCGCCGCGATATCCTTGCGCTGTTTATCGCTCAGTCCCTGCATCTCCTGCAGGTAATCCTTCAGGGACATCATCTCGACGCCGACGTCGGCCTGGCTTTTGTGGAGGGAAGCCGTCGATTCGCTCAAGCGATCGATGTTTTCCTGCTGTTTCTTAAGACGCTGGTCGGTCTGGATGGCGTTGTCCTGAACCTGCCCGGAGAGTTTCTTCAGGTCGGATGTGCTCGCGCACCCGCAGACAAAAGCCGCCAAGACCATCAATAAAATGAATTTCAGGAACCTCTCCACGCCTCAATCCTCCGATTCTCCTCTATTTTTCAAATGATACGACAAAATGTGCCCGCCTGTTCTTCGCGTAAGCCTCTTCCGTCTGTGCCGGATCGAGGGGATACGCCTCGCCGTAGCTGACCGTCCTGATTCTTTCCGCAGCGACACCCAGGTCAACCAGGTATCTTCTGACCGCATCGGCTCTTCTTTCCCCCAGAGCGAGATTGTATTCTTCCGTACCCACTTCATCGCAGTGACCTTCGATCAGGACATCATATCGCCGGTTATCCTGGAACCACTTCGCATAGCGGTTGAGGGCGTCCCGGTCTTCGGCACGGACGGCATACTTGTCGAAATCGAAATGAACGTCATAAAAGACATAATCCCCGTCGGGTGTGGAAACCACGAAATAACCCAACCGCTCGGCTTTACCGCTTTTCGGTGGAGGCGCTTCCTCGGGAACCGTTTTCCCCAGTTTGGCCAGTTCCCCCGTGTCTTCCCGGACGGCCTGATCTTCCTCCGGCGCCTGGACCGCCTTCTCCGCCTGCGGTGCCCGGGCGACATCTTCCTGGACAACCGGTTTCTTGGCGCAGCCCTGGAACATCATCAGGGAAACGATCATCACAATCAGCGTAATACATGCGTGTAAAGCGACTTTCCTCATTTCATCCTCCTTGTCATGGTGCGTCAAGCTCCCGACCGCCTGAACTCATCGGGATCGTTATTCATATTCCTTCTCCACAGCGCGACTCGGGGAATCGGCAGATAGAAAGGCACCTTTCCCGGCAAAAACCGGTTGTATGAAACCACAACGGAACAGGAAAGGTCAATCTAAAAAAAACAGAAGGGGGAAAATTCTCCCGCATCCCCGGTTCGCCCGTTTCTAGTGCGACCAGGCCAGACCGCTGCACTTCCACGTTGACTCGTAAATCGTTCGCGTTTTCATTTCGCTCATGCCGATCACAACGATGCGATGGCGCCCCCCCTTCCGGGAAATGGCGGCCAGGTATCGCCCATCCGGTGACCAGGCGGGTTTTTCATGGACACCGCCAGCCGCGGATGTAACAGCCTGCAGATCCTCCCCCTGGGGGTTGATCGTAAATATCTGAAACCCTCCGCCCGTCCGGCTTTCATAGGCGATCCGGTCTCCCCGGGGCGACCAGGCGGGGGACGTGTTGTACCCCCCTTCGTAGGAGATTCTTCGGACTCCGTTGCCGGCCGCATCCATGACGTAAATCTGGGGCGAACCGGACCGGTTGGAAACGAAAGCGATACTTCCACCATCGGGGGACCAGCAGGGAGATACATCGATGGCAAAGTGCCGGGTCAACCTTTTCAGGGTCCCCGTGGCGATTTCAAGAGAATAAATCTCTTCATTTCCATCCCGGCTCAGGGTCAGGAGCATCTTCCGGCCGTCCGGCGACCAGGGACCGGCCAGATTCATTCCCCGATAAGGCGTGACCATCCTCGTCACCTTCTGTTTCAGATCCTTGATATAGACCGCGGGAGTCCCGGACCGGTACGACGTGTAGGACAGGTAACGTCCGTCCGGCGACCACTGAGGCGAAAAGACCAGGGCGTATTCGGCCGTCCGTTTCGCTATACCGGAACCGTCGAAATTGACGGAGAAGATTTCCGCACCCTGGGGGGTTTTACGGCCGAATGCGATTTGGCTGTCGAAAAGGGGTCTTGTTCCCGTCAGCGCCGCCAGGATGTCCCCGGCCATCCTACCGGCCATTTCCGCCTTCCCGTCAACCGTGCCCGTATAGGTTCTGCGGAAAACCTCCTCGGCCTTGACCGTGTCGTAGATCCGGATTTCCGATGTGACCGCCCCCCCTCGCAGGATAAACACGCCTTTGACCAGGTAATCGACGCCGATCGTTGTCCAGTCCGGGAATTCGACCTTGAACGGATCTCCGGCCGTGCTTCGGGCAGTCTCCAAAAAAGCCCGGCGATCCTTGATCTGGAAATAATCCGTCATATCCAGGTAGCGGGCCGTCGCGTCGGGGAACCACCGTGACAGGCCGGCCTCGTCCGGATCGCCTCCCGTCTGGCGGAAATCGGCGATCGCCAGGGGAAATTTCTGAAAACCCGGGGAATCGATGTCGATATACACCCGGGCAGCCGCCCCCGGAATGACGAGCAGAATCAGGAGAAAATAACCGAATACATGAACAATGCGTCCCTTTTTCATGACGGCCGCGCTATCCTTCCGATCCATCCCGTGCACCTCGCATGCGTCCTGTTCTCGACAAACCGATTCCGGTCCCAACTACGTTGAGACGATCCGCCCCCCAACTGCGACGAATGGAAACGGATCCCCACTTCAATGCTTGAATCTCTTATCCCGGCTGGTAAAGGCGGGAAGGGGGATGCCTTTCTGACCGCCTTGACGGCGGATTCGTTGAACAGGGCGTTGGGAGACCGCTTTTCCAGGAATATTCCTTCCGTGGCACCGCTTCGCATAATGCGTACATGAACCACGGCGACAAAATCTTTCCCGGACAGCAACCCGCCGGGGAATGCCCACTTCGCCTTGATTCTCGACCAGACCGCCCCGTAGTATGCGGCCATCACATCCGCTTCCCGCACCGCGCCACCCTTGTCGGAATCACCCGCCACCGCCGGAGAGACTTGATCCCGGCGCGGCGCCGCGGCCATTTTTCGCTTCAGATCGTCGATCGCTTTATTGATTTCCTTCGAGGGTTTCTCTTTCGTGTCGAGCCTGCTGATCGGCGGCAAGGTACGGCTTTCCGCTTTGTTTCGTAAGACAACCTCCCTGCCTGGGCCGAGAAGCCCTCTCATCCCCTCGGAGAGGGCACTTCCGGCCATACCCGAATCCGCGAGGTCGACATCACGGACCAGATCGACGGTGTAATAGGTTCCGAATGTCAACTTCGCCGAGGTCGTCATGGGGCGGAACATGATCAGGGAGAGGAAGAGGATGTGGATCAAGACGGAGCAGAGAATCACCGCCCCCAGTGACGACTTGCCGTAGGGGCGGGCCCTCAGGCGATCTATGGATTCCATCAACTCCCTGTCGAGGGTGACGGCATCAATCGGATCTGTCATTCAACTGTCTCTTGCGGCGGCTCCGTGACCATTCCCAGCCGGTCCACACCGGCCTTCCGGATCTCCGACATGACCTCGACGACAAAACCGTATGGGACGCCTTTATCCGCCCGCATGTAGATTTCCCGGTCGATGCGGTCCTGGAAAATGGCCTCCAGCTTCGGTTTGAGGTCCGGAAGGGGAATCTGTTTTTTGTTCAGAAAGATCCGGCGGCCGCCGTCGATCGTCAAAACCAGTTTTTCCTCTGTAATATCGACACTTTTTGCCTTGACCTTGGGCAGATTCACATCGATGCCCATCTGCAGCATGGGAGCCGTGACCATGAAGATGATCAGGAGAACCAGGACCACGTCCACCAACGGGGTGACATTGATGTCCGAAAGAGGCCGGTGTTCCGATAATCGATGCCGATTAAAATACTTCATGGCGGTTTATCTTCTGTTGTAGTAGCGGTCGATCAGGTTCAGAAAGTCGGAAGCGAAATGATCCGTTTCCAGGTTGACGCCGCGGATCCGGTTGAGAAAATAATTGTAAAAAATGACCGCCGGAATGGCCGCCGCCAGGCCCGCCGCCGTGGCGATCAGGGCCTCGGAGATACCGGGGGCCACCACCGCCAGGGTCGCCGAACCGCGGGCGCCGATGCCTTTAAAGGTATCCATGATTCCCCAGACCGTCCCGAAAAGGCCGATAAAGGGACACGTGTTGCCCGTGGTCGCCAAAAATCCAAGGGCCTTCTCCATTTTCGAGGCCTCGGCCGAACAGGCCCTCCCCAGGGAACGCTCCAGAAAGACGATCATGCCGTCTTCCGATTGCGGTGACAGGGCGTCATCCGCCCCCGAAGGCTTGACCGCCTTTGTCGCCTTGGCGAGCTCGGCGTAGCCGACACGAAAAACCTCGGCCACAGTCGAGTATTTGAATTTTCTGGCTTCGGCGATCAGATCGGACAGTTTATTCTTCTTCATGAAGAGATCCAGGAACTGGTCGTTTTCCTTTTTGACTTTCCCGAGTTCCCGGTATTTCAGCAAAATGATGGCCCAGGAAGCAATGGAAAAAAGAAGCAGAAGAAGCAGGACAAGCTGCACGACACCGCCTGCGTCGACAATCATGCCCAGGATGCTGTTATGGAAATTACCCCCCATCGCTACGGAACTTGCAGAAGGCATCGTTACGTCTCCCCTTTGGTTTCTGAAAATGAATAATCCGCTTTTATCTAAAGGATAAATCCCCCCATGTCAACCTGACTTTATCCGTTTTCACACTACGACGAAACCCGGATCCGCGGGTCCGCCAGGGCATACGAAATATCGGCGATCAGGTTCCCGAACAGGGTCAGAATCGCACCGATATAGAGAATCCCCATGACCACGGGGTAGTCTCTCGCCATGACGGCCATGTAAAAAAGTTGCCCCATCCCCGGAATGGCGAAGATCGTTTCGAAAATGACGCTCCCGCCGATGAAGCCGGGGACGGACAGGCCCAGGATGGTGATGACGGGAAGCAGGGCGTTGCGAAGCGCGTGTTTGTAGATCACGGCCCGTTCACTGAGCCCTTTCGCCCGGGCCGTGGTGATGTAATCCTGGCGGATGACCTCGAGCATGTTCGACCTCATGAAGCGGGAAAAACCCGCCAGCCCCCCGAAGGCGGACAGAAAGACCGGCAGGATCAGATGCTTGACGAGGTCCCAGAAGGCCGTCCAGGGCGGCATGTACTCGTAATTCAGAGAACGCAGGCCCGAGATGGGCAGCCAGCCCAGATCGATCCCGAAGAAAATCATCAGCAGCAGGGCCAGCCAGAAGGTCGGAACGGCGAAACCCACGAAGACGAATACGCTCGTCAGGCGGTCGAACAGGGAGTTCTGGTGCACCGCCGACAGGACTCCGATCGGAATGGCCACCATCAGAATCAGAACCAGGGAAAGGACGTTCAAAAGCACCGTGATGGGAATACGCTCCCAGATCTTCTCGGCGACGGGCCGGCGGTCGGACGAAAAGGATGTTCCGAGGTCAAAGACGGCGACTTTCTTCAGCCAGATCCAATACTGCTGATAAAGCGGCTTATCCAGATCGTACATGGCCCGCAGGCGTTCCTGCGCCTCGACGGAGGCCCGGGGATTCATCTGGGTCTGCATGTCCGTGGGAGACCCCGGCGCAAGGTGCATGACTCCGAAGCAGATGATCGTGATCCCCAGGAGCAGGGGAATCATGAAGAAGAGTCTTTTCCCGATATACAGCAGCATGGTTATTCAACCCTGTCGCCCGGATGAACCCGATTCTTCATCGTAAAGGGGCAGCCATCCGAAAACGTCCAGTCGTTCGACGGCCCGCCGGAAATTCTCGACGGAATGGGTTTCCAGGGTAATGACCGGTTTCAGCCTTCGTTTTTTCAACACGGCGAACAGATCCGCAAAGGGGAATTTGCCGTCACCCGGAGGCAGGTGCTGATCTTTGACACCCTGGTTATCGTGGATATGGAGTTGTCCCAGGTAGGGGCTCATCACATCGATCCAGGAACCCATCGGGGCGTCGGAAAACACGTTGCAATGCCCCGTATCGAAGCAGAAGCGGAAAAACGGAGAGTCGACGCCGTCCAGAAGTCTTCTCAGCATCGTCGGCTCCGTCTCGTAAACGTTTTCGACGCAGATCGGACAGGCCAATTCTTCCGCCCGGGGGAGAAACGCCCGAAACGTTTCCACGCTGTTATGCAGCCACTGCTCCTCTCCGGACAGATAATACCGCTCGTCAAAGGCGGCATGGCAGACAATGGAGGAAGGGCTGAAAAATCCCGCGAGATCGAGAACTTCGGCAATGCGGTCCGCCGTCACCCGGCGGATCTTCGGGTCGATGGCACCGGGTCTCAGATCCAGAAACGGCGCATGGATGGTCACCCGAAGTCCCGCTTCCTGCAGTTTCAGGCCGACTTCACGGAACGCCTCACGGGGATAGCCTTCCAGGTGCCGGTGATTGATCGCCACTTCGGGATTGATCCCCTCGGCAAGCACGGTGGAAAGGAATGTCTCCCGAAGAAAGTGAAAAGGCATGTGGACCTGAATCCCTGCAATGACGTCTCTTTTCACGATTCCCCTTTTTCCGATTCGAACACCGATTGCAAAATTCCCGTTAAATGGAACAGGGTTTGTCTCTATCATACCGGACCCGGTTCATCAACCATAAACCCTTTGGGGTTGACACCCTGTAAAATATCTGTTAGCGGAGAGCTTTTCGGGGAAAAGCATGCGCCCGGAGCAGGACGGCGCGACAGGGAGATATCGATTGGTCGGGTTGACCTTTTTACGGAAACGGGAGGTGTGATTGGAGGAAACATTGGAGCTGACCGCACGGCAGCGGGTTCTTCTCTGCGTCAATGCGGCCCTGGAAAAGAAACCGAAAAACCTGGTTATCCTCAACATCAAAGAAGTTTCGTCCTTCGCCGATTACTACATCCTCATGAGGGAAGGGACCAGCCACGGGAAATGGATTCTCCTCGATTATATCGATGTCGTGATCTCCATCTTTTACGAACCGATCCGGGCTTTTTACGATCTTGAGCGCCTCTGGTCGGACGCCCCATCCATGGAAATTCCCGACGACACGAAAGAACTGACTGCCTTGAGCGATGGAATGTAGCGCCGGCGATATCTGCAGAGGTCTTGTCGACTTGATCTTTCCGCCCCGGTGCACGGCCTGCGGAAAATTCCTGGGGGAACGGCGTTTTCCGCCTTTCTGCGCGGAATGCAGCTCCGGATTCATATTTTTGTCTTCACCTCTGTGCCCCACCTGCGGGATGCCCTACGCCGATCGGACAGGAACGGATCACCCCTGTGGAACGTGCCTGCTGTCCCCTCCTCCCTTTGCCGCCGCCCGGTCCGTCGGCGCTTACCAGGGTGTCCTTCAGGAAGTGATTCACCGTTACAAATACGGCCGCAACGTCGCAATCGGGGAAACCCTGGGTGAAATCATGGCCGATTACCCCTATCCTTTTTTCGATATCCGGGATTATTCCGTCGTCATGCCGGTACCCCTCCATGTTAAAAGGCTTCGGGAAAGAGGCTTCAACCAGTCACTGGTTCTGGCGAAGGAGATCGCCGGACGCCACAAACTGAAACTGGATTACCTGTCCTTGGAGAGGGTCGTTCCTACGCCTCCCCAGATTCATCTCGGCCGGCAGGACCGGGAACGGAATGTCCGGGGGGCGTTTGAAGTGA
>JAGVTI010000280.1 GCA_019136935.1 Deltaproteobacteria bacterium | reverse complement strand
TCATGAACTGTTTCGCCCTCAATTCCCTCGCAACAGGTCCGAATATACGGGTTCCCACAGGCTCCATCTGATTTGTAATCAAAACAGCAGAGTTTTCGTCGAATTTCAGATAGGAACCGTCGGGCCTTTTGACTTCCTTTGCCGTACGGACAATGACGGCCTTCATGACATCGCCCTTCTTTACCTTGGAATTGGGCAACGCCTCCTTGACTGAAACAACAATGACATCACCGATACTTGCGTATCTTCTCTTTGAACCGCCCAGAACCTTGATACAGGCAACCCTCTTCGCACCAGAGTTATCCGCGACGGTCAATATGGTTTGCATCTGAATCATAGCCGAACCTCTTTATTCTCTTTCTCTAACCCGCTACTCCGCTTTTTCCAAGATTTCGCGCACTCTCCAGCGCTTGTCCTTACTGAGTGGCCTTGATTCGATAATCAACACCTTATCGCCTACCTGACAGGCATTCGCTTCATCGTGGGCCTTATACTTCACGCGCTTTTTGACATATTTATGTACAACGGGATGCTTGACGAGTCTCATCGACAAGACAACAACCGTTTTGTCCATCTTGTCACTGACCACAACTCCCTTGATCGTCCTATTGTTACCCCGCTCCGCCATTACGATCGTTCCTCCCTCTGCCTTAGAACTGTGTTGATTCTCGCGACATCCTTCCGGATATTCGCAAGCGAAGCCGTCGATTCCAACTGGCCGGACGCTTTTCTGATATTCAGTTTGAAATACTCCTCTTTGAGTTGCCCCAGCTTCTGCTTTAACTCGTCCTTACTCAAATCTTTGATATCTTTAATTTTCATCGGATATCTCCCTGGCCAGGAATTTGGTCGCAATCGGAAGCTTGTGCCCCGCCAGACGGAACGCCTCACGGGCGATTTCCTCCGTTACTCCCTCCATTTCGTAAAGCACCGCTCCCGGCCTGATGACGGCCACCCACTCCTCCGGAGCCCCTTTTCCCTTCCCCATACGGGTTTCGGCAGGTTTCTTCGTCACCGATTTATGAGGGAATATTCTGATCCAGATCTTACCCCCTCTTTTTACGTACCGCGTCATCGCGATACGTGCAGCCTCAATCTGCCTGGCCGTGATCCATCCGCACTCGACCGCCTGCAGACCAAACACTCCAAAGGCGATGTCACCGCCCCGGATGGATTTGCCTCCCATGCGGCCTCTCTGCATCTTCCGATATTTCACCCTCTTCGGTGCTAACATTTCTTATCCCTCTGTGCCTGAATCTCTCTTTTATAATTCCCAGCCCGAATCCGGGCTTCTGTTATACCTGTTTCTGATTCGGTAGAACTTCACCATGGAAAATCAGTACTTTCACGCCGATCTGGCCATATGCCGTACGGGCTTCCGCGAACCCGCAATCAATGTCCGCTCTCAGGGTATGCAGGGGAACCCGGCCCTCACGGTACCATTCCGACCTCGACATTTCCGCACCGCCCAAACGCCCGGCGCAATTGATCCGGATTCCCTTGGCACCGAACTTCAGTGCCGAGGTGACACATTTTTTCATCGCCCTGCGAAAGGCGACTCTTCTTTCCAATTGGAGGGCGACGTTCTCCGCCACCAGCTGGGCATCGATTTCAGGTTTCCTGACTTCGAGAATATTCAGGATGATCTCTCGATTCGTGATTGCCTCAAGATCCTTCTTGAGCTTTTCAATTTCGGAACCTTTCTTCCCGATAATCACACCGGGTCTTGCCGCATAAATATTCACCTTCGCCCGGTCGGCGGCCCGCTCAATTCCTACCTTGGATATCCCTGCATTATAGAGTTTCTTCTTGAGGTATCTCCTCACCTTGAGATCCTCATGCAGCAACTCCGCATATTTCTTTTCCGAGTACCAAGAGGAACTCCACGTCTTGATCCCGCCTAATCTCAACCCAACCGGGTTAACCTTCTGCCCCAAACCTCCACCTCCTCAACGCTTATGCTTCATCCAGCACAATTGTAATATGGCTCATTCTCTTCTTGATCGACGCCGCTCTTCCCTGGGCACGGGCACGCCATCTTTTGAGCGCAGGCCCCTGATCAACAAAGATTTTCTTTACATAAAGAATATTTT
>JAGVTI010000153.1:2570-12026 GCA_019136935.1 Deltaproteobacteria bacterium | reverse complement strand
CAGAAGATCCGCCAGGTCCAAGTATACAAGCGGGTTCGCCCTTTCATCGAGACATTTTTTCAGAATCTCCTCTGCCGCCTTGGTATGGCCTGCCTTCAAGTATGCTTCGGTTAAACGGCAGAGAAAAACCTCTTTCCGTTCCGGCTCGATTTCCACGGCCCTTTCATAAGCTTCCCGGGCCTCCTGCAGCTCCCCGGCCGCGGCGTAGGCGTTTCCAAGACAGCAATGAACGGCGGAGGCATCGGGTTCCATGGTGATCATTTTTTTGAAGATTCCGATGGCATCCGCCCATCTTCCGGCACGCAGATAGGCGTCGCCCAGATCGCCCAAGAGCGCAAAATCGTCTCCCTGGGCCTTCACCGCCCGTTCACAGGTATCGACCAGCCGATCCAGGCTGCCGTCTTCCTTGTAAATACGAACGAGTTCGTCGAAGGCAAAACCGCTGAAAACCTTCCGCTGCAGTTCTTTCTCGAAAAGTTCCCGGAAGCAGGCGAGGGCCTCTTCCTTCCGGCCGCAGTCATGATAAATCCAGCCCAAGGCGAAATGATAGGAATCGTCTTCCGGGTGGGTCCTCATCAACTCACGGTACAGCGCAATCGCCTCATCATGACGGCCGGCCCGTGCAAGCTCTTCCGCCCGCATCAAATCTTGATCAGGATCGTGAAAATCGCTCATGGCATTTATGATTAAACGGCGGTTCCCCTTCCGTTCCGGTCCGCCATCCCATCAGCAACAGCAGGAACCCTCGCCCATCAGGCTGGATGTGATCTTGAAACCGGCTCCGGGCGTATATTCAATGAAATCAATCGTGATCGGTTTCGCCTTTTCGTAGAGATCTTTGGCAACCAGGAAAGTAATGCCCTGAATGACGATCACTTCGTCATCGCCATGGGGTTGATCCAGAACCAGGCCCAGGGTATTTCCTCCGCAGTTCTCGACCATGGACAGGCGAACCTTCTGTTCGCCTTCGACCTTCTCCATCAGATCCATAAGAAAATTGATCGCTTTTTCCGTTACCTCCAACATATCTTCCTCCGTTCATGGTACTCATCCCGCTGCCGAAAGGAAGGAATAGGATCGATTCCCGTGAATCCGATTTTGCACTGGCGAACCGGAACGATCCCAAAACCGCTCTTTCGCTTGTTGACAGACGTACCCTCAAGGCACCGATCAGCAACAGGTTCCCTTTGTTTCCAGGTTGGACGTGATTTTGAAACCGCCTCCGGGGGCAGTCCCGGAAAAGTCGATTTCAATGGGTTTTGCCTTCTCGTAGAGACTTTTTTCGATCAGGAAGGTAACCCCCTGCCTTACGAAGACTTCGTCATTTTCCTGAGGCTCATCCAGAACCAATCCGAATCCGCCGCCCCCTCAGGTTTCAACCATGGACAGGCGGACTTTCTGATCCCCTCCCATTTGGGCCATCATTTCCGTGAGAAAATGAATGGCGTTATCCGTCACTTCCAGCATGGTCTCCTCCTTCATGTCGTTTTCAACCCGGCGCTAAAGTATAACATAATTCGTTTTTGTCAACCCGATTTTATCCGGCCGGCCGGGAGGCGCTTCCGCCACCGGACCTTGCCGCTTTCTTTTTCCCGATGCGGTTGCGGTCCATGGGATCGACCACGTTTTTGATTGACACGCCGGAACCCATATCCTATACTTCGCCATTAAAAATAATATCATTTCAGTTATAAAGGCCCGATCCCCCTGTTTGATTTGTCGAGGTGAACCGGCAAACCAAGGATGGCTTGGAATTTTCCCAGTTTGTCATGCGCGAGAGAAGGCCGGGGCGCTTGCCGGGAATTCGTTTCCGTTTCAGGAAACCACAGCGAATACCAGCCGCTTACAATGGCATAACCAAATCCGAGACCTTATCAAGCCGTTCAATTGTTCCGCGCCTCCATCCGCTCCCTGCCGGTTCACCCGATGAAATCCGCCGGGCGGGTTGTGCCGCGATGGCGATCGTCCCCTGTCACCGGCCTGCCGCGACCGGGACAACAAGGGAACCTGACCATGCCCAATCCCCGGCCAGACGGCGGAGAGTTCGGACAGTGGAAAGTCCGGGAACCGGCTCCCGGGGCATCACGGCATCCCGATGTGCCGGAGAGAGGCACTTTTTCGCACACACGACTTGATTGCGGTTCGTTTTTGATCGGATGCCGGTTTGAAACCGATCGTCCGGCAGTTATTCAAAGGAGTGATGAAAGTTGTTTTTTGAAGAAAAATCGGCGGGGGGACTGCTTACACAAAATGGCGGGTATGAATCACATGAATGCGTGGACCATGCCTTGGGACGCCACCTCCTGGTCGACTTCTATGATTGCGATCCCGCAGTCCTGACGGACTCCGTTTTGCTGGAAAAGATATTCCTGCAGGCGGCGGCCGCTTCCGGGGCGACGATTCTGAAATCGTTTTTCAAAACCTTTTCACCACAGGGCGTCAGCGGTTTCATCGTCATTTCCGAATCCCATTTTTCGATCCATAGCTGGCCGGAGCACGATTACGCCGCCGTCGATATCTTCACCTGCAGTGAAAACCTCGATCTGGGCACCGCCGTCACTTTCCTGCAGGAGAAACTTTTCTCCGACCGGATGATCATCCGTTCCGACATCGGACGGGGCCTGGTACGAGGAAACACCCTGATTCAGAAAAACGCTTCGGAAAACGAAGCCGCGAACTCGAACTATACCATTTGCTGGAAAGAAAAATTCAATCATTTCAGGGCATCCGGCATTTCTTTCATGATGGATCTTTCGGATATTTCCTTGGACCTTGCGGGGCGTAAAAAGCTGGATTCCTTCATGAGGGCACTATGCGGATATCTCAGAGATCACGAAGGACCTGTCGAAGATCTGGCGGTATTTTTCAACGAATCCCACCTGCCGGATTCCAAAAGGACATTCGTCACAGCCGGCGTGGAAACGGCGGGTGTCAGAATAAACGGGATGTTCTTCCCGGAGGAGAAGTCGGCGTTTCTCGACATTTTTTCGGAAAGATACCGTGACCCTCGGCATACCGCCGAATTTATCGCTTCGCAGACTTCCGCGGAAGCCTACAGGATGAAGGTTGCCTTCCGGAGACATTTTTAATGGGACTTTCACGGAATCCCCTCTCCGGATCGGGCTGGTTTTACGAACATTGCCAGATGTGGCCGGGCTGCGCCCTGTCCATCCAATACAAATCCCTGCTCCTTGAAATGCAGACCCCGTTTCAGCTGCTTCAGATATTCGAAACGGAAAGCTGCGGCAGAATGCTGGCCCTCGATTCCCGGGTGCAGTGCACGGAAGCAGATGAGTTCATCTATCATGAAATGCTCATCCATCCCGCTGTTTTCTGCCACCCCGCCCCCCGGCGAGTCCTGGTCGTCGGCGGCGGCGACGGCGGTGCCGTCCGGGAACTGCTCAAGCATGACGGCGTCGGGCACATTGATCTCTGTGAAATAGATCGAAACGTCGTGGCCGCCTCTCGTGAATTTCTCCCCTCCCTCTCATGCGGGCTTTCCGATCCCAGGGTGAGCATCCATTACGACGACGGCGCTGTTTTCGTGAGACAGCGCAGGGGTTTCTACGACATCATCGTTTCGGACGCTTCGGATCCGATCGGCCCCGGCGAAGCCCTTTTCCGGCAGAGTTTTCTCGAGGATATCCAAAATGCGTTGCGACCCGGAGGCATTTTTATTTCACAGGGAGAATCTTTTATCGTCCATTTCGAATTTTTCAGATCCTTCGCCGGATTGATGAAAGAGGTTTTCCCGTCCGTCTCCTACTCCTGGTTTCCCGTTCCCACCTATCCGGGAGGGACTCTCGGCGTCTTTTGGGGCGGTTTTGCACATGACTTCAGGATTCCGCGCCGTTCACCGCCACCCGGGTTTGACAATCAAGTCAGGTACTACAGCGCCGAAACGCACAAGGCTTCCTTCGTCCTGCCCCCGTTTGCGGCGGATGTACTCCGGTAACCGGGAGATACCGAGGTTCGGCATCATCAGGGAAAAACGACCGGGCCCATCCCGCCGGCACGCCGTCGGCGCCTCCGGCGCCGACGTAACTTTCCCGTTGACAGCCCTTCTTTTCCTATTTATAGGATTTTCAATCCGGGTTCGTGATTTGTACCCGATGATTTTTCAACCCGGGCTTCAGGAGGTCCAAACAACCATGTTCGATTACGCGACATACCTCAAGCAGCTTCACGAGGGAAATTCAGAAATCAATCCCTTTCTCGGTTTCATGGGGATCAGATATGAATCGATCAAAGAGGGATACGCCCGGTTCCGCATGACCATCCGGCCGGAATACCTTCAAGGGGCGGGGCTGGTTCAGGGCGGGGTCATGGTGGCCATGGCCGATGAAAGCATCGCCCACGCCATCATGCCCTTGCTGAAAGAAAACGAAGGTCTCACGACGGTGGAGCTGAAAAGCAATTTCCTGGCCCCGGTGAAGGAGGGAGACCTGGTCGCCGAGGCGACGGTGTTCAAGAAAGGCAAATCGATCATCATCGGCGACTGCCTGATCAAGAACGACCAGGACCGGCCGGTCCTGCGGTGTACGGCAACCTTTCTGATCGTTACCGAAAAGGAGAAGCCGGCCCGAAAAACCAAGGAACAACCCATCGTAGCCCCGGAAACGAAAAAAGAAGACAACAGGCAGACCCAGCTTTTTTAACGGGTTTCATCGCAACCGGGAGAAAGGAGCGCTCGCATGTCGGCATCGTCGGAAAACCGGGAACGGCAGGTCACGTACTTCCCCAACGCCGGTCCCGTCAATACCCGGGCCGTTCTTCAAGCCGCGGCAAAGCGATTCAGAACAGGCGGGATCCGCCATGTGCTGATCGCCACCTGCAGCGGCAGGACGGTCCTGGAGGCCCTGGAGATATTTCCTCCCGGAACCCCGATTATCGCCGTCACTCACGTAGCGGGGTTTGCCGCCCCCAATACCCAGGAACTCACGGAAGAAAACCACCGGGTACTGACGGAAAGGGGTGTCCCCATTTTCACTGGTCAGCATGCCTTCGGCGGGGTCGGGCGTGCAGTCCGGAACAAGCTCAACACCTACCAGGTCGATGAGATTATGGCATATACGCTCCGGACCTTCGGCCAGGGGACCAAGGTGGCGATCGAAATCGCCCTGATGACGGCCGATGCGGGGCTCGTCCGAACCGACCAGAATGTGATCGCCATCGGGGGCACGGCCGAAGGGTGCGATACGGCACTGGTTTTACAGCCCGCCAACAGTTATCGTTTCTTCGATTTGAAGGTCCGGGAAGTAATCTGTAAGCCGTTTCATTTCTGAGGTTTTCCTCGTTGTTATTTCGAATGCGGAAATCGGGTTTAGACCACTGGTATCCAAAATTGTCATTTGATCACGAGTAAAAAGCTTTAAATGACATGATAAACATGATGAAAAGGCGATGAAATGAAAGACGCCGCCTTCCACCGACCTTTCAGGGATGCGGAAGCATGCCTGCGGAAGCTTAAGGTTTCCCCCGGCGGAAAGCCCGCCATAGCCAAAATCCGCACTGAGAAACATTCACCGCAGGATGAAGAGTCTCTTTTCCGTGCCGCCATGGCGGACGTCGTCCCCCTGGACGGTGATCGCCGTTGTCCCCGCCAGCCTTTGAAAAATTGTTCCATCCGGCGCCCGGACATTCATGACCGGGAAGAAACCCTGGCGGCTATGCGCCGCCTCATTGTCCGGGGGGAAGGATACACCGTATCCGATACACCGGAGTACATGGAAGGGACGGGTTACCGCCTGCCGCTGGAATGGGCCCGGCGGCTTCACCGGGGAGATTTTCCCATTCAGGGCCACATCGATCTACACGGTTATACCGCTTCGGCGGCCCGATTGGCCCTGGAGTCTTTTCTGTCCGACGCGATTGCTTCAGGGAAACAGTCCGTCCTGATCATCCACGGGCGGGGGCTTTCTTCACCGGGAGAACCGGTTCTGAAAAATCTGGTGAAAGACTGGCTGACCCGCCGCTCCTGGCGAAAATGGATCATCGCCTTTGCCAGCGCCCGGGCCTGTGAAGGCGGCGCCGGCGCGACCTATGTCCTACTACAGCCCCATACCGCCACGCTGCACCGGAAATTCCAGTCCCGCTCCCGCAAGTTCCGCCGCTCCCATCCCATCGAAGATGGCGTAAAACAGTCGCTGAACTTCAATCTGGCTTCAATGTAAGGATGTCAATTCGACCGCAGGGAAAATTCTTGAAGGCGGCGCATACCCATGCCTTTAAATCTCTCGCATCCGCTCGAAATGACTTCAGGGGAAATATGGAGGCTATGTCGTGATGCATGAGTCTGCCTATTGTCATTCTGAACGAAGTGAAGAATCTCATGAAAACAATATGATAAAGGAAGAGATTCTTCGGTTGACACCTCAGAATGATATTGCGACGTCGTTTCTCGGAACCCGGCATGACTTGGCAGAAGAAATCTGATCACTCCCTTGCCAGCGGATTTCCGGCAATGACCTGAAATGCTTCACAATAATCTCCGGTTCCCGAGAGAATACCGCGATAAAGGTTCAGACCTTTGACCGCCTCGTCATAGGCCACGGTCGATACCTGGGAGGCATGGCAGCGTAGCGCCTCCAGTTTGAGATCGATCCAGGGAGTCACATCGTTATAATATGTAGGTGAAACGATGGGCGTCCAGACCTCGTAGGCCAGGACATACTTGACCGGCCAAAGTTCCCCTCCGCAGTCCTGGAACCAGGGTCCGGCTGCCCGGCGTACCGCCTCCAGGCCAAGTTCATGAGTCACCCGGTGGTCCCGTGGACCTTCCTGCGCGTGGGGCAGGTAAACTACATCCGGTTTGTGTTCCCGGACAAGTTTGACCAGGGTGCGGATACTTACCGGAGAAAAGTCGAGATAACCGTCAGGAAAACGAAGGAAAACAAGGTCTTCCACACCCAGGATTTCGGACGCCCGCCGGGCCTCCCCTTCCCGGATGGTCCCCAGTTCACCAGGGGAAACGGACAGGCTTCCGGCCTCGCCCGAGGTCAGGTAGACGATCGTCACGCCGTCACCCTTCCTTCTGTGTTCGCAAATGGCTCCCCCGCAGCCGATGACATCGTCATCCGGATGGGGCGCAAAAACGAGGACGTTCATGATAATTCCTTCTCAATACAAATATTTGATATCATGAGATTTTTATGATCATGACTGATCACCGCAACCCCCCTTGGTTTTCAGGCTTACGGGTTGTCAAGCTCAGGCCCTTTTCTCCGCGGATCAATCATGTCCCGCTAAGCCAAGCTTCGTTCCCACTTTGTTCTTTCACCAGGAGCAGATCCAGGGGGCTTTGGGGAATAGAGTTTTATTGCGTCGGTCGCTTGTCTGTACTGCCAGTCGAGAACACGATAGCCAGATTCAAGGAAATTCATGAACTCTAAAATGGTCGATTCCTGATATTCGAGGACAGGCCGTTCATGCCTTCTCGCATATTCGAGAAAACGGCTGACCCAATAGGCAAAAAAGGGCTCATTTTTAGCCGGAACCCGTTTCTTTTCCCAAAGGTATTTTGGGAATTCCGGCGGCGCATCGCTTTGTTCCAGTGCCATATTTCCCATGTTTTACCAACTCCCTTTTTGGTCCTTATTATCACAAAATACCAACCGCCGGTTAATTCTTTTTAGCTGATAAGACAGCGTTTTTTGCTTTCTATTTGATCTAGAAAGGGGTAATCTCTCGCAAGATTTTCGGGAAATACCAACTTGGTATATGAAATGTTCGGCTGGCATTGATAAAGGAGGTGGTATACGCATGGACATGTGGAAGTTCTTTGACATCACGCATCGGGAGCACATTCTCTGCAACCCGTTCAATCTTGAGAAACTTGAACAGCTTATCACGCTTCTGCCTCTGAAACCTGGGGCACGCGTACTTGATATCGCCACTGGAAAGGGCGAGTTTCTCATCAGGCTTGCAGAGCGTTACCGACAAATAACAGGGACAGGAGTTGATTTCTCTCCCTACTTCATTACTGACGTCCACAAGAAGCATCAAGAACGTGTTCCGGATGCCCAACTCCATTTCCTGGAGATGGACGGGGCCAAGTATGTCCCGGAAACCTTGGAGAGCTTTGATCTGGTAGCCTGCATCGGTGCGAGTTGGATTTATGGCGGGCATCGGGGGACGTTGAACGCTCTGCGGAAGATGGCGGCCCCGGAAAGTTGGATCGTTGTGGGAGAGCCGTACTGGCGGCATGAACCGGAAAAAGAGTATTTAGAAGCGATCGGAGTGTCACGGAACGACTTCGGAACACACTATCAGAATGTCGAGGCCGGGCGAGAGTACGGATTGGAGGCGGTCTACACACTCGTAAGCAGCCAGGATGACTGGGATAGATATGAAGGGTTACAGTGGTATGCTGCGGAAACCTGGGCGAGTGACCATCGGGATGATCCAGATGTGGAGACCGTGCTGAAGCGGGTGCGTGAGAGCAAGACGGCGTACCTGAGGTGGGGACGGGAAACACTGGGGTGGGCGATTTACGTGTTCAAGAAAGAGGAACTTTGAGGAGGAACCTTGACTTTGGGGACGTCCTTAATTATCTATCTAACTAACTTGAACGATGCTCCTGTCTGTGATATTTGAAAACCCATGCCGAGATCAGCCAGATTGGATGCGCCCGGAATTCTGCATCACGTGATAATCCGGGGAATTGAGCGCCAGGACATATTCCGGAATCAAGCGGATCAGGAAGATTTTGTCGACCGGTTGTCAAAACTTGTCCCCGAAACTCGGACAAGCTGTTATGCATGGGTTTTGATGACCAATCATGCCCATTTTCTGTTTCGCTCCGGACCTTGCGGACTTGCCGAACTCATGCGGCGGCTTTTGACCGGATATGCGGTCAGTTTCAACCACCGTCACAAGCGCCATGGGCAGCTGTTTCAGAACCGGTACAAATCCATTATCTGCCAGGAAGACGCCTACCTCAAGGAACTGGTGCGCTATATTCACTTAAATCCGCTCAGGGCCAATATGGTTAAAGAGTTCGGAGCGCTCAACCGCTATGCTTTCAGCGGCCACAGGCTGCTGGCGGGAAAGGCCGAATGCGGCTGGCAGGATGGTGGCTATGTGCTCGGATACTTTGGAGAGAGCGAGGCCATTGCTTCGAAACGATACCTTGCCTATGTGGAAGCCGGAATTGCCCTTGGCCGGCGACCGGAACTGGTCGGCGGCGGTTTGATCCGCAGCCTGGGCGGTTGGGCTGAAGTAAAAAAGATGCGGCTGAAGGGGATGGATCGGATCAAGGGCGATGAGCGGATACTCGGCGATTCGGATTTCGCGCTTTCCGTGCTGTCCAGCGCAAAAGAGCGGTTTGAGCGCAGCTACCAACTCAAAAGGCTTGGATACGATTTTGATCGCGTTGCTGAAAAAGTTGCTGCCATTTATGAAATCGATCCGGATGAAATATTTCAAAAAGGCCGCCAGAAAACCCGTGCAAACGCC
>JAGVTI010000153.1:0-2562 GCA_019136935.1 Deltaproteobacteria bacterium | reverse complement strand
AAACCCGTGCAAACGCCCGGGGTCTTTTTTGTTACTGGTGCTCAAGCGGGCTGGGCATGTCGCTGACCGAACTTGCAAGGAAGCTTGAAATGACCGTTTCGGGCGCCGGCTATGCCGCCAGAAGAGGCGAAGCGCTTGCAAAACGCCACCAATATAGCTTAATCGAATAATATAGTTAGTTACTCAAGGACGTCCCTGATTTTCCTGATTTTCCTCCTGCTCCATAAACGGCAGGGTTAGCTGCCGGACGTGGGATTTGCGGAGGCAGCGGCGGCAGGCAGGGTGGCGGCGGGACCGGGCCAGGCAGGCATCCAGGTCGACGAAGTACTGGTGGCTTTCACACCACTTGATCTTTTCGCTCTCCGCCAACTCCGGCAGGATTTTTTTCTTTCCCCGCATCGACTCCCGTCCTGATTCCGGCATCGGACCGCTCCATTGATTCAAACAAACGGTAACGCCTACTCCTCTGTTATGAATATCTCCAATAAACCCGACGAATTATTATCCGTTTGCGCGCCGGAAAGTCCTAACCGCTACATCAAGATTCTTCGCCGCTTCGCTCCTCAGACTGACAAATGAGATGTCGATTTAAGGCGGACTCAGCCCACCGTTTCATTCACCGGCAGGTTGAGCCCGCCCTGCATCTCAGAAGAATGACCGTAAGGCCTTGTCGCCCATTATAAACGTGATCCCGGGAAAAGAAAAGCCCCACATGAATGTGGGGCTTTTCGCTTCACTGTTGTTTTTCAGGAGCCGGTGTTTTTTCGATCACCCGCCAGTAGACGCCATGGGTGCTCTCCGGATGAATGAAAGCCTGGTGCTTCTGTTGTGACCGCCAGTAACGGATCTCTTGCCCTTTCCGCGTTCGCTCGGGACGAATTTTCGCACCGTTATTCTTGAGGCCGGCCACGGCATCGGCGACATTGTCGACCCGGAGACCGAGCAGTTGTACACCGAAGGCGTAGTCATCCCGTTCTCTCATGGGCTTCGCCTTTCGCGCCCAATGGGTTTCATCACCCTTGCCGGATTTCACCACGTTTCCCTGTCCATCCAGCAGCTCGTACCACTCGTCGCCGCCTTCCATCAACTCCACGATCGTCGGACCGACGGCAAAGCAGGACACGTTGATATGCAAATCGTTGTCGGTATAACGTTCGGCAACGTCCCAGCCAAAGAGCCGGCAATAATCCTGCTCGGCTTTGACCACATCAAAAACTGCGATGCTGATGCGATCGATGCAACTCGCGACAACCTCTTCGCTCACCGGGAAACTCCTTCCTGTGGTGTTACTTCTTCGGTTTCGGAAGAACCATTTCCGCCAATTCCTCGCCGTAGGTCTGCCCCTTGGCGATCTGGCGACGGAGCTCGATGTGATCAATGGTGCTCTTGCCCGTCAGTCCGGCGTTGTTGAAGGCATTGAAGCCCAGCCAGGCATCGCCGTTCATATTGGCGCCCAGCCAGTAGCTCGCATGGACCTTCGTCGTATCCCAGAAGAACTTCTTCTTCAGGCGGATCGTCTCGATGGCCTTCATGAGGCACATGGGGAAGGTATTCGCCAAGGTCCAGACCATGCTGTTGATGTGGTTGTCCAACAGGGTGAAATCCGTCGTCAAGGTCTTCATGTATGCGTTGGCTTCTTTCAGCGCATCACCCGTCTTCATTTCTCCGTAGACGATTTCGCCGTTATCCACGTACTTTTCCGTGACGACGCGGGGATCTCTGACCCAGTTGCCGTCCTTGTCCTTCTTCACGGGCAGGGCCTTGCCGATCAATCCGAGTCTCTCCATCTTGTAGGCGCTCCAGGGAATGTTGGAAATGCAGTTCCACATGGCGTTTTCCATCGACAGGTTCCAGTGGAGGAAGTCCGTCGAACCGCCGTCGGGGGAAGAACCGACACGGGTACCGGCCTGGCCGAAGGTCGCCGTATCGGCGGCAATGTTCATATCGCAAGCCTGGCCGATCTCCTGGCCGCCCGCAATCCGCATACCGTTGATGCGGCAGAAGGTCGGTACGCGACAGTTCAGGATACCGTCGACCATCGTTCCGAACAGATAGATGTAATCCGCATAGTCCTTGGGTCTGCGGGTGTAGTACTCGGCGTATTCCTTGGTGTTTCCGCCCGTGCAGAATGCCCGGTCGCCCACGGCGGTAAAAATCGCCGCCACGATGGACTTATCCACCGAGGCCCGATGGAAAGCGGCGATGACGCCTTTCACCATCTCCGTCGTGTAAGAATTGAACTGATCCGGGTTATTCAGGGTAATCCACGCCGTGTAAAGTCCCTCGACTACGTTTCCTTGAGGATCGAGAAGGGGTTTCTTCTCGTACATCGTACAGGGCGCCTCGGTTCCGTTAAACTGTTCGCCGAATAAATTGTGATCCTTAAGAACGTTGTCTCTTACTAACCAATCCAATGCCATGTCTTGTACCCCTTTCTTTACTTTTTTGTTCTTTTGTTCATTGAATTCAGATGCCTGACGGGATCATCTCTTCATCCCGTCAGGCATCCGTTCGTTTCACTGTGTTCCGCTTGCAAAGATGGGCTGCAGGACGTCCTCCGAG
>JAGVTI010000226.1 GCA_019136935.1 Deltaproteobacteria bacterium | reverse complement strand
GGAAAATCGTAAAGGCCCTGTCTCTTGAAGTACCGGTGGTCGGACTGAAAGGGGAAACGCATGCTTTTCCAGATATTGTCCCGGAGGATCTTTCTCACCCCCAACTCATGGTAGCTTCCCGGCTTCTGGAATCCCTGAACGGCATAACGGATCAGACGGTCGGCCAAGAGAGTGATCAGGCCGTCGATTTCGCCTGAATCTTCATATTCGTCGCTGACGATCCCGGCCAGATTCCCCTGCTGGAGTTCCACGTAGGCTTCCAGGAACTGTTTCAGCTCGGGGAGTTGCCCCAGGGGCCCCGAAACGAGAAAGCCCAGTTGCTTACCCGTCATGCTGGGGATGTGGTTGTTGAAAAAAGTACGGTCGAAGAAGCACTTCCATTTTGAAGACAGGAATCGGTCCCGGATTGCTCCGGCGAAGACAAGGACATCGGCGGATCGGATTTTCTCATTGAAGAACCCGGTGAACCCGTCCGTCCCCTCATAAACGCAGACATTGTCATAGGCGCACTGCAGGCATCCGAGGCACCCCCCTTTGATGTCCAGCTGATTCAGATTGACGGTCTCCGCGTATCCGGAAAAGGAATCCTGCAGGCGGATGATCATCCGGTTCAGGTTGTGCTGTTCCGCAACGGCGTCCGAAACGATGAGAACTTTCTTGCCGCGCAGGGGCAGGCGGTCTTTCACGGCACCCGGCGCGTAGGGATAAGGGTGTGCCGCGACGGCGGCGTAGTGCCGGGGAGTGGCCTGCTCTTTCTTGATGGACGACAGGAAGTATTTGGCGAACAGGATGAGCTGTTTTCGCTGTTCCTCCTTCAGCAGGTCGTACATGGACGCGGAAAAAGAGCCAGCATACCTCATTCCGAGATCGTCGCAGACGGCGTTCATGTAATGATGGGCCATCGTATCGTGGACGTGGATGGAGGTGGTTAAAACGGCGGCGTACTTGTTCCGGAACGCTTCCTCGGCGCACCTTTCACGGATCAGTTCAATGAACCGCTTGTACTGCGATGGAACGAGCAGATAGAAAAGGGGAAAAGCCCAGAAGATGCCGTCGGCGGAATGGACCGCATCGAGGACCTCGCGGAACGCCGTTTCACTTTTCTCGAGTCGATGGATTTTCTCGGAAATATCGATGTAGGTGAAACGGTGACGGGAAAACGTCTTTTCAATGTACCGCACATATTGCATCGTAACGCTCTGAGGCCCCTTGGGGCTTCCATTCAATACCACGATTTTCATCCGGGCACTCTCCTCAACGGCGTCTTTAGACCACACGCGAAAAATCACACCGGTGCGGTTCACTGTCTATCGCATAATCCCTGCAACTTCTGGAATGAATATCGTCATCGGGTTCTCAATACTTGAAAATGCGGCGGCCCTTTCGCACCGATTCACCCGGTTCTTGTCACGGCATGACAATTAGGGTAATATCCGCCTCATGGCGGATATCTATCAAGCACATCTCGATACGGAACCGGCGGCTCTTTTGCGGCAATACGCCGATCTGTTCACGAAGGCAACCCCGCCGGGGCCGGTTCTGGATCTGGCCTGCGGGACCGGACGAAACGGGATTTTCCTGGCCGCCCTGGGCGTACCCGTTATTCTGTGCGATATTTCGGAGGAAGCCTTGTCCCGGGCAAAAAAACTGGCCCGGCAGCAGAAGGTATCCCCCCTTTTTCAGGTGCTGGACCTGGAACGGGAAGGCACCTCCCCGCTGGAGGAAGACGCCTTCGGAGGGATCCTCGTTTTCCGTTACCTTCACCGTCCCCTGATGCCCGCCATACGGAATGCCCTCAGGAAAAAGGGGATCCTGATTTACGAAACCTTCACCGTCGACCAGGTTCGCTATGGCAAGCCCACCAACCCGGACTACCTGCTCCGGCACGGGGAACTGAAACAGTGGTTTGCCGACTGGGAGATTCTTCATTACGCTGAAGTTATCCAGTCCGATCCCGAACGTGCCATGGCCCAAATCGTCTGCCGGAAGCCCTGAAGCGGACGTCCGCCCGCTCCTCCCGATTGTCTTCAAAAGCGTGGTCCCCAGGACTTAGAAACCCCTTGCAGCCCCCCCGCCACCGGATTGGCCGCTTTC
>JAGVTI010000018.1 GCA_019136935.1 Deltaproteobacteria bacterium | reverse complement strand
GAAACGATCTTATATGAAGATATTGGGCACAATATACTGCCGCGGAAAATCATAAGAAAACGATTCGGATAAGGTTTGATGCCGACGGTACTGTTTCCTCCTCCCTTCCTCTATCCAATCCCCGATATCATCGATAATATTCTGGGACTTAAGCACGCTTCCGATTTCATTCAGGGAACGATCCCCGATCCCCCTCATGCAAAGCAGCTGGTCGATGCTGTCGGCAATCACCTGGAGATCCAGGGGAATCCGGTTCCGTTTCAGACAGTTCAGAACCCGGGTGGATAATCCATAGTTCCATTCGGGCGGGCTTTGCCGATTCTCTTCATAAACCTTGATCAGTTTACCGACATATTGCGGGGAAACGCCGCATTTTTGCGCGATTTCCCTGTTTGTCAATCCATCTGAACGCAGACGATTAATTTCATTTAACAAATGCTCAGTTTTCTTTCCCATTTTCCAAACTCCAATCTCGTACTTAATATAAAAGAGTGAACTTTCTCAAAGGAACGACCACAACGATCTTTAGAAAGACGCTCCGCTTTTTATCCTGGGGTATGACGTGATGTTCCGCTTCGCCTGGCCGGTTCTCTGACGGGAATTTGCACTCAACTTCTTTTTCCTATCGCTCGACGGCCGGCCCAATGGGGGAATTGGACCGGCCGTTCTGCGACCTATAAGGGGGAAGTCTTATAGGAGAAGAGACCGCCGTTACTTTTTGGGCCAGTAGAACAGCCAGCGCAGGTAATACAGAGACCCCTTGGCTTCGTTTCTGGCGTCAATATCGATCATGGCGTAGGCACTCAGATGAATCTGGGGGGTGATGACCCAGTACAGGGTCGGTCCCGTCGAAACCTTCCTGCCCCAGGAATTAAAGCCTGTCAATTCCCGTCCACTGCCCGTTTCATCGCGTTCTTTAATGTTACCGCCGATATCCCAGCCGACTCTCACGCTTTTGCCGACGCTGACCGTCGGGCCGATGATCCAGTCGAGGCGGTTTCCCGGCTTGATATTCGTATCCTGATTCTCGAAACGATAGGTATATTCGACGGCGCCTTCGATCGCCCACTTTCCCGTTTCACCAAAGGGATTTCCCTGGAAAAAGAATTTCGAGAAGCGCAGGTCGAACCGCACGTCATATTGGCCGTCTCCCAGGTTGACGGCCCGGTCTTTATCGTACTTGCCGATCGGGAACTTGACGCCGATGCCCGGGGCCAGGTTGATCCCCAGGGGCCGCCACTTCGCCTCGGCGTTCTCGTTCCGTATCCAGACATTGAGCCAGACATCATCCAAACCGCTTGACGTTTCGTCCCTGCCGGGGAAATTCTTCCACTCCAGCCGGGATATTGGAATGTGGGCATCAAAGATCCAGTACTTGGTGACGTAGATCGGACGTAGAAACAGGATATCCTGCGTCAGATCAATATGCTTGCCATCCGCCATCTTGGCCTTATGACCTTCCGTATCGAGGAACTCGTTCGCATGGAAGCGCATCATCCAGGCCTCCAGCCAGTATCCCTGGGGAATGGTGGCCTCGAAATGCTGGGCCAGGGCTGTCCCGCAAAAAACGAACATGACAGACACAACAACGATGAAGCTTTTCAAAATTCTGGCAAACATATTCCGTCCTCCCATGTTAACGCCTATCCGTTGTGGCATGACGTTTTTGAATCTTTGCTCGGGAGGTTATATAAGGATGGGAAAGAAAAAATACAATACGGATTGAATGCGGGTTCGATACGGATCTTATCCTGTGGTTTCTGTCAATTATATAAGAAAATACCTGATTAATACTGGGTTGATATCAGTCAATATCTGATATTTCGGGCATGCTATGCCGCAAGAGGAAAGGCGGATTCCATGGTTCGGCGGATGGAAACTGGTCCATCCGCACACAAAAAAAGAGACTGACGAAAAACGGCAATCTCCTTTCATTGATATTTCTGGAGCGGGCGACGGGAATCGAACCCGCGACTTTCAGCTTGGGAAGCTGACATTCTACCGCTGAATTACGCCCGCTCAATCTGTTTCAGACTCTTTCAGAGAACCCTGAAAAGTCTTGCCATCTTAATCAAGACGGCCATTTTGTCAAGATTTTTTTACTTCAGGCGGATGGTTACCGCCTTTTCATGGGCATCGAGGCCCTCCATGGCCGCAAACCTCGCCGCCTGCCTGCCGTAGCGCTTCAGGGCATCCTCCGTGAAGGAAAGGACGCTCATCCGCTTCACAAAGTCGTACACGCCCAAAGGCGAGGCGAATCTCGCCGTACCTCCCGTCGGCAGAACGTGATTGGTACCGGCCAGATAATCTCCCAATGTTTCCGGCGTGCAATGCCCCAGGAACACCGCGCCGGCATGGCGGATCTTCCGCAGGACCTCCCGGGGATCGGCCACCATGAGTTCCAGGTGTTCCGGGGCGAACCGATTGGCAATCGCTACGGCCTCGTCCATATCCGCGGTAACCAGGACGGCGCCGAAGCTTGCAAGCGATCGTCCGGCAACTTCCTTGCGGGATAGCGCATTCAACTGCCTTTCCACTTCCACGGCGACCCGGCGCCCGAATTCCTCGACCGGCGTCACCAGGACGGCGCTGGCCATGTCGTCATGTTCCGCCTGGGAAAGCAGATCCGCCGCCGCATGGGCGGGGTTCCCCGTCCCGTCGGCGACAATCAGGACTTCACTGGGACCGGCGATCATATCGATGGCACATTGGCCGTAGACCATCTTCTTGGCCGCCGTCACATAGGCATTTCCGGGGCCGACGATTTTATCGACCCGGGGCACTGATTTCGTCCCGTAGGCCAGGGCCGCCACCGCCTGGGCTCCTCCGATGCCGAAGACCCGGTCGGCGCCGCTGATTTTCGCCGCCGCCGCAATCAGGGGATGAACCCCCTTCCCCTTGGTCGGAGAAACGAGAATCACTTCTTCCACCCCCGCGATCCGTGCCGGAATCACGGCCATGAACACCGTCGAGGGATAGGGATTCAAACCTCCGGGGGCGTAAACGGCAACCCGTTCCAGGGGCAGCAGCCGATTTTCCAGTTCTATCCCCTCTTCCTCCATCAGCATCCAGCCTTCCATGACCTGCTTTTCATGAAACTTCCGGATCCGCTCAGCAGATAATTCCAGGACGGCCCGGTCTTCCTCCGTCACCTTCGATGCGGCTTCCTCCAGCTCGGAGGAGGATATTTCGACGGTTTTTTCATCGATCACGTGGTTGTCGAATTTCGCCGTATAGTGGAACAGGGCCTCATCACCCCGTTGCGCGACATCTTCGACAATGACCGCCACCCGCTGCCACAGTTCGGGATCGAATACCTTTCCCCTGCCCTGAATGGTGCGGAACGCCTGTTCAAAAGACGGATCTTTCGTGCTGATTACTCTCATTCTAAGCCGGCACCCTCCTTATCCTCGCCCCAAGGGCGGAAAATTTCTCTTCCATGCGCTGGTACCCCCGGTCAAGATGGTAGATGCGCGAGAGCTCCGTTTTCCCCTCGGCAACGAGTCCCGCCAAGACGAGGCAGGCGGACGCCCGGAGATCCGTCGCCATGACCGGAGCACCTTTCAACGCGGGAACCCCTTTGACGATGGCACAACCACCCTGAACAATAATATCCGCACCCATCCGGATCAGTTCCGCGACATGCATGAAACGATTCTCGAAAACCGTTTCCGTTACGACACCCAAGCCGTTGCCGACGGCAAGCAGGACCATCATCTGCGCCTGGAGATCCGTCGGAAATCCCGGATAGGGCATGGTTTTGATATCGATGCTGCGAATCCCGTTTCCACCGCAAACCCGCACACCCCGGGGAATCGTCTCCACCGTGATTCCGGCGTCGATCAGCTTGGTGATCAGGGCATCCACATACAGCGGATCGCACCCTAAAACGTTGACATCGCCCCCGGTGATCGCCGCACCGATCATGTAGGTTCCGGCTTCGATCCGGTCCGGCATGACGGTTCCTTCCGCTCCGGTCATCCGGTCCACGCCTTCGATCGTGATCGTTTCCGTCCCCGCCCCTGTTATCCTGGCGCCCATGGCCTTCAGGACCTCTGCCAGATTGACGATTTCCGGCTCCTTCGCCGCATTTTTGAGAACCGTCGTCCCCTTGGCCAGGCAGGCCGCCATCATGATGTTTTCCGTTCCCGTAACGGTCTGAATATCGAAATAAATCGTGGCCCCCCTTAAACGGGAAGCCTTGGCCTCGATATAACCGTCCTGCAGGGTCACCTCCGCTCCCATTTCCTCCAGCGCCTTGAGGTGAAGGTTCACCGGCCTGGCACCGATGGCGCATCCGCCCGGAAGCGACACCCGCGCCCGGCCCATGCGGGCCACCAGGGGCCCCAGCACCAGAACGGACGCGCGCATGGTTTTGACCAGATCATAAGACGCTTCGACATTATCGAGCCGGTCCGCATCGACTCGGATGGATTTCGCCCCCTTCACCTCGGCGCCGAAACCGCGGATCAGCTTGACAACGGTCTTGATGTCCATCAACTCCGGCACATTGTGAAACGTGCTCCGTCCCTCACATAAAAGAGAGGAAACCAAAATCGGCAGCGCGGCATTCTTGGCCCCGCTGATTTCCACCGTCCCTTTCAGTTTCTCTCCACCCTCGATGATCATCTTATCCACAAATCATTTCCTCCTGGCCTTGACCACTCTTTCCGCACCGCCATAATCGGAACGGACTTCGGCGGTCTCGTAACCGCCCTGTGCATCAAAGCATCTCTCGATGCCCGGTCCCTGTTCCTCCCCCATTTCCATCAACAGCCAGCCGCCCCGCTTCAGGAAGGATGCCCCCTGAAAGATCAGTCTCCTGTGAAACTCGATGCCCTCCGGGCCGGCCAGAAGGGCATCAGGAGGTTCGTAATCCCTTATTCCCAAGGGCAAAAGCTCGAAATCACGGCTGGAAATATAGGGTGGATTCGAAAGGATCACATCGTACCGGCCCGTAACAGGTTCAAACAGATCCCCCTGTAAAAAGAGAACCCGGTCTCCCACACCGTTCCGTTCGGCATTGCATTTTGCCACAGCCAGAGCTCCGCCGGAGAGATCCGTCGCCGTAACCCGGATATCCGTTCTCTCCGATGCCAGGGCAACCGCAACCGCCCCGCTGCCCGTCCCGATTTCCAGGACGCGCCACCCTCTTGGACGCCGTTGACGCATCACCATCAGCGCCTCTTCGACCAGAACCTCCGTTTCCGGACGGGGAATCAGAACGGATGGACCAACCTGGAAAGGAAGAGACCAGAATTCCTTGACCCCGATGATGTAAGCGATGGGTTCCCCTTTTTTCCGCCTGTCGATCTTTTTTGCGTAATCTTCAGCCGCCTCGGAATTCAACGCCTGTTCAGGATGGGTGTAAAAGTGCAGGCGATCCACCTTCAGACAATATTCAAGAAGAACTTCCGCGTCAAGGCGGGACGTTGGAGAACCGGCGGCCTCGAGGGCAAGGGAAGCCTCGCGCAGGATCTCGGCGATCGTCGTCATCGTCCTTCGTTCGCCGCCATTTTCAGCATTTCCGTCTGGAAATGGGCATTCAGACTGTCGAGCACCTCATCCATCGTCCCGTCGAGAAAGCTTTCCAGGCTGTAGAGAGTCAACCCGATCCGGTGATCCGTCACCCGTCCCTGGGGGAAGTTGTAGGTCCGGATCCGTTCGCTGCGGTCCCCCGTTCCCACCTGCGTCTTCCGTGTCTCCGAGATTTCCGCGTTCTGACGGGTCGTTGCAATATCCAGGAGCCGTGCACGGAGGACCTTCATAGCCTTGGCTTTGTTCTTCAACTGGGATTTTTCGTCCTGGCAGGTCACGACCAGCCCCGTCGGCAGGTGGGTGATGCGCACGGCCGAGTCGGTCGTGTTGACGCTTTGACCGCCGTGGCCGCTCGAATGATAAACGTCGATCCGCAATTCGTTCGGGTCGATATTCACCTCGACTTCTTCCGCTTCCGGCAGGATCGCCACGGTCACGGCCGACGTATGGATCCGCCCCTGGGCCTCCGTCACCGGCACCCGCTGGACCCGGTGGACTCCGCTTTCATATTTCAGGCGGCTGTAGGCACCGGCACCGGTGATCTGGGCGACGATTTCCTTGAACCCCCCGACTCCGCCGGACGGCGTGCTGCTGACCACCTCGACCTTCCATCGTCTCGTCTCGGCATACCGGGCATACATCCGGAAAAGATCCCCGGCGAACAATCCCGCCTCGTCGCCTCCCGTACCGGCACGGATCTCCAGAAAAACATTCCGCTCGTCATTGGGATCCTTAGGGAGGAGAAGGATCTTTATCCTCTCTTCAAGATCGGCCAGTTGTTCCTTGAGACCGGGGAGCTCTTCCTTGACGATCTCGATCAACTCCGGATCGTTTCCCCGCAGAATGGTTTCCCCTTCTTCGATGTGCCTCTGAATCCCCCTGTACTGCCGGTAGGTGTCCACGAGTTCGCGCAGGTCGGCGTGCTCCTTGGCGTATTTCTGGTAGAGCTGTGTCTTCGCCACCACCTCGTGATCGCCCAGAAGGCCCTCCAACTCGCGGTATCGCTCTTCGATGTCTTTCAGTCTCGCAAACATATTATTCCAGATTATCGGATTTTTCCGGTTGATCAGGGCAAAAATCCCCGCGGACTTTTCCGCCGGGCATCCTGACCTGCTTGTAAATAGGGATATTCTTCATCGGAAAGACTTTGCCGGCATCGGCCACGGCAAAACCCTTTTCATGACAGGGGGGAAAGCCATTGTCGGCAATAACGTTCCCCCTGTCCGGGTATCAGAAAAGAAACGGAGAGTTGCAGCAGGAGATTATTTACTGTTCCCTTCTCCCCTGGCAGCGTATTTCTTTATGAAGCGATCGACGCGACCGGCGGTGTCAACGATCTTCTGTTTTCCCGTCATGAACGGATGACACTGGGAGCAGATTTCCACCTTGATGTCCTTCTTGGTCGACTTCGTGGGGATGACATTACCGCATACGCAGGTAATGGTCGTTTCCGTATATTCCGGATGGATTCCCTTCTTCATTGCAAACTGTTCTCCTTATCGTTATCGTTGTATCAATTTCCCGAAGGCCCGCCTTACAGGCGAGGGGAAGTTATAATGATTTTTACAATAATATCAACCGAATAATTTCGGCCTACTGGTTCATCGAATCCAGGAATTCCTGGTTCAATGTCGTTTTCCGGATCTTGTCCAGGATAAACTCCATGGCGTCCACGGGATTCATTTCCTGGAGCAGTCTTCTCAAGATCCAGATCCGGTTCAGGTTGTTCTTCGGAATGAGCAGTTCTTCCTTGCGGGTTCCGGAACGGATAAGATCGAAGGCCGGGAAAACCCGCCGGTCGGCGATTCTCCGGTCAAGGTGGAGTTCCATATTCCCCGTACCCTTGAACTCTTCGAAAATGACCTCGTCCATACGGCTCCCCGTGTCGATCAGGGCCGTTGCGATAATCGTCAGGCTGCCGCCGTTTTCAATATTTCTCGCGGCACCGAAAAAGCGCTTCGGTTTATGCAGGGCGTTCGAATCGACGCCACCGGAGAGCACCTTGCCGCTGGGCGGCACGACCGCGTTGTAGGCCCGGGCCAGGCGGGTAATGCTGTCCAGCAGGATGACTACGTGCTTGCGGTGTTCCACCAGGCGCTTCGCCTTTTCGATGACCATTTCCGCCACCTGGACATGACGGGAAGCGGGTTCGTCGAAGGTCGAGGAGATCACCTCCCCGGCGACGCTGCGCTGCATGTCCGTCACTTCCTCCGGCCGCTCGTCGATGAGCAGGACCATGAGGGTGACTTCCTTGTGATTTTTCGTGATGCTGTGAGCGATATCCTGGAGCAGGACGGTCTTGCCGGCGCGGGGCGGGGAAACGATCAGGCCTCTCTGGCCCTTGCCGATGGGGGTAAACATGTCCATGACACGGGTCGAGAGATTCGCCGGATCCGATTCCAGATCGAACTTCTCCTGGGGATAAAGGGGCGTCAGGTTGTCAAAGAGGATTTTGTCCCTGGCCGCTTCCGGGCTTTCGAAGTTGACGGAATCGACCTTGAGCAGGGCGAAATACTTTTCCCCCTCCTTGGGCGGCCTGACTTCACCGGAAACGGTGTCTCCCGTCCGGAGGTTGAAGCGCCGGATCTGGGAAGGAGAAATGTAAATGTCATCGGGGCTCGGGAGGTAATTGTAACCGACGGCCCGGAGAAAACCGACTCCGTCGGGCAGAATTTCGAGGACGCCCGCCCCCGAGATGACCCCGTTTTTCTCCGCCTGCGTCTGCAGAATGGCAAAAATCAGGTCCTGGCGTCTCATTCCGCTGGCGTCGGCAACGTTCAACTCTTTCGCCAGCCTTGTCAACTCACTGATTGGTTGTCGCTTGATTTCTTCGATGTCCATACTGAATTTCCTTGTTAAATGTATAGTCGTACCGATGTGGAGACTCGCCACAATAGAAGCAGCACCTCAGGCATCCCATGTGATCTATCGCGGAGATAGGTTGCAGATCTTGCAACGAATACTTGCTTAAAAGTCGTGGGTTAGTATAATGGGTTCCTTCTTGAGAACGATTGGATTTTTTTTCTTAAGGCAGGGGTCCTACACACGCCTATCCAAAGTTACGAATTATCTATATGAAACTGGTTTTCCTGTCAAGCGGTTTTTCGGGTCCCGGAAGCCAATTTTTGACGGTTTCGTAAAAGAATCTGTTTTATCCTTTCAAGGAGCGCAAGCGGGGAATAATCTCTTGTAATATTATGGCCTTCTCAAAGTTTATCTTTGAACGAAGACAAAGAGTCGGGATGAACAGGGAGCTTTACCTATGGCCTCTCTCGGCGCAGGGCAGGCAGTCCCCGGGTTCACATCGGGGTGGGATTCTGACCCGACCGATTTCACACGATTCGAGGGACCGCATCCGCCGATGCCTGACTATCCCTCCCTGATCAGGATGAAGTTGAGTTGCCGTCCCGTCACCGCCCCCTCCCTCCGGTGGGAAAAGAAGGCGTCCCGACGGCACGAGGTACAGAGATCCGCGGAAGTGACCTGACCGGACGGAATTCCCGCCTCTTCCAGTTGAATCCGGTTTGCCGCGGTCAAATCCAGCATCCACCGGTCTTTTTTGTCCGAAGGGATGAAAAAGCTCCCAAACCGTCCGGAATCCGCAAATTCAGACCGGACCTTGCCGTCCACTTCATAACAGCATGCGCCGATCGCCGGGCCGATGGCCGCCCAGAGGTCCTTCGGATCGGCAGAAAAACGTTCCCGGAAGATCCCCACCGCCTTTTCCGCGATACCGAGTGCCGTCCCCCGCCAGCCGGCGTGAACGGCGCAAACGACTTTCCTCTTTCCGTCCGCAATCAGAACCGGCACACAATCCGCCGTCTTGACGCAGAGAACCCATCCCGGGCGATCCGTGATGAAACCGTCGCACGCCGGCACCGTCCCCGGCGCAATAGAATCCTTTTCCGTCAGGATCAGCAAATCG
>JAGVTI010000002.1 GCA_019136935.1 Deltaproteobacteria bacterium | reverse complement strand
TCAAAAACATGGTCAGCTAGGGTTGGATAAAGATTTTTCAGTGAAACCGTTCATGACAAACCGGTTCCCCTTCGGGCCTGAACGCCCGGAGGGTGAAACCAGAAACGACCGGGAAAGCTTCCGGGAAAGGAGGGGAGTGACATGTTAGCGCAACAACACAGCCAACGAAGTCAGTATTCGGCCTTCTCTTCCATCATGATGCTGAGCGCCTGGGGGTTCATCATCGTGATTTCCTCTTTCCTCTTCCTGTACCTCGGTTACAAGCTGGACGAATATTGGGGAACGGCTCCCAACTTCATGTTCGGCCTGTTCTTCCTCGCCCTGTTCACTTGCATCGCCAGGCTCTTCCGCGAAGCCTGGCTCAAAAGAAAAAAGGTCTGACGACCCCGAATAAAGGCCTCTCCCGTCAGGCAGACAAGGAGGGGGGGGGTCCTGTTCGGTATCGATTCGAATCGTCCCTCGCTTCTGATCGCGTCCTGTTCCCGGAGCCGTTCCTCACACCCGACTTCTCCCTTTCGAAATCCGTCCTTACAGCTTTTTCAGCCTGTTCCGGAAATCTTTCGCACTGCGTGACAACCGGCGCGACGGCCCTTTCTTCTTGGTGCCTTTCCATGATCTTTCATCCGTATCGGCCGCTTCTCCGGAAACCGCTGTCGGCTCCCCCGCATGAAACCGGGTTACGACTTCTTCGAATTCCGGCGAGGAAACCACCGTGGCGCCACGGCGAACCGCATAGTCCGCCACATCCCGATCGGACGTGACGACAAGCGTCTCCTCTCCCCTGCCCTTGCTCACCATCTCTTTGATCACGTCGTCGGCCTTCTTTCCCCGGCGGGAATAAATGACATCGATCCCGGCCTGCCGGTCCCTTTCTTCCAGAGGACCCCCGCCATCCCAGGCGTCAAAGACAACGGTAATGGCATGACGCCTCCCTTTTTTATACGGGGTCAGAAAGCGGATCAAGGCGTTTCTCCCCTCCTCCAGACTCCGTCTGTCAAGGGATCTCAGCTGATCCGACTGACGTATCAGATTGTAACCGTCGATAACGATATGCATGATTTTCCCCGTTAACATAACTCCAATGATTTTTTTTAATCTAAACGGTCGGTCCCTTTGAAGCAAGCAGGAAAAAAGTTTCGATAATCCGGGGACATCATACTGGTTTTCTGATTTATTCGTAGCTTTTTTTGGGGGGGGATTGCCCATGGCTCGCATGGCAAGAGTTGTTGCGGCAGATTATCCGCATCACATAACGAGGTAAACGTCGTCAGGACATCTTCTTCTGTACCGACGATTATCGTTACTATATTGCGCTCTTGTCAGAATGGTGCGGGAAATGCGGCCAGCGGGAAAACAGACTTATCGCTCTTCAAATGTGCGTTCAGGAACCATTCTCACGCAAGCCCCCGCTTCAGAAACCTTTTCTCAGGCCGGAGGGGAAGACGCGGCAGCCCTGCTTAATCCGGGGAAATCATCCAGAGATTTTTGGGAAGAACGGCCCCCGGACCTTGCAAATCCGCCCCTTCTGGGCCCGAATGATCTTTTCCCGATTTGCCTGGATTTACGGTTGCCGATTTTGTGGGAAGGAGCGGACGGATCCGGCCATAGAAATCCACCGGCACCATCGGCACCGGCATATTTCAGCGCATCTCCCAGGACTCTCTTGAGGATGCCCAGGATGGTGATATCCTTGATGGTAATAAAATTATAGGCATCCCCCGTTCTGGACGCCCGGCCGGTCCGGCCGATGCGATGCGTGTAGGCATCCATCGTGTCGGGCATATCGTAATTGATCACGTGGGACACACGGGTTACGTCAATGCCGCGGGCCGCGATATCCGTCGCCACCATGATCTTTGTCAGGCCGTCACGAAATCCGTTTAAAGTCCTCTGACGCTCTTTCTGCTGCATGTTCCCATGAAGGGCAACGGCATCATAGCCGCCTTTGACCAGTTGCAGGGCAAGGCTTTCCGCCTCCCGTTTCGTCCGGGTGAAGACCAGCACGGATTCCATCTCGGTTTCGCTTAAAATATCCTTCAGCAATGCCGTCTTACTGGTCGACTGCACGGCGTAACAGGTATGGGATACCGTTTTCGCCG
>JAGVTI010000063.1 GCA_019136935.1 Deltaproteobacteria bacterium | reverse complement strand
GAGCAAAAGACATCTGAAGATTTCTCCGTTTCCTCTCTGCCGGAAATTCTTCCCATTTTACCCCTATTCGATAACGTCGTCTTCCCCAAGATGGTTTTCCCCATGGAAGTATTCGGAGACAAGTCCATTCAACTGATCGACGAAGCCATGGCCCGGGATCGTTTCATGGGCCTTGCCGTCTCCAAGAAATCGGCTCTTGAAACCCAATATCACCCGGACGATTTTTATTCCACCGGCACAAGCGTCGTGATTCTGAGAATGGCGAAATCACCGGAAAACAAAGCCCAGCTCCTGCTCCGGGGCATTGAACGTTTTCGGATCAAGGAATTCATCGAAGGCGCACCGTACCTTCAGGCAAGAATCGAACCGCTTGAAACCCCGGAAATCCGGGACATCGAGGTCGAGGCCCTGATGTCCAACCTGGTGACGCTCTTCGACCGGGTGGTCAAGCTCTCTCCTTTCCTGCCCCAGGAATTCGGAACGATGGCCAAATCCATCACCGAACCGGGCACCTTGGCCGATATGGTCGCCTCCATCATCAACGCTTCCATCGAGGAAAAGCAGAAGATCCTGGAAACGATCGACGTCAAGGAGCGCCTCAAAGAAGTAACCAGGCTGGTCAATCACCAGGTGGAAATCCTCGAACTCGGCAACAAGATCCAATCTCAGGTCAAAGACGACATGGACAAATCGCAGCGGGAGTACTACCTCCGCCAGCAGATGAACGCGATCCGGAAAGAACTGGGCGAGGAAGACGAATCCAAGGTCGAAATCGAGGAATACCGGGCCAAAATCGAAAAGAAGCAATTGCCGGAGGAGGCAAGGCGGGAAGCGGAACGTGAACTGGAAAGGCTTTCCCGGATGCATCCCTCCTCGGCGGAATACACCGTTTCCTCGACCTACCTGGATTGGGTGACAAGTCTGCCCTGGAACGAAAAAACGGAAGACAACCTGGATATCCGGAAAGCACGGCGAGTCCTGGATGAAGATCATTTCGGACTGGAGAAGGCCAAGAAGAGGATTATCGAGTACCTGGCAGTCCGCAAACTGAAGCCCGACACGAAAGGTCCCATCCTCTGTTTTGCCGGTCCTCCGGGAACGGGGAAAACGTCCCTGGGGCATTCCATCGCCCGCGCCCTGGGGCGGAAATTCGTCCGGATTTCCTTGGGCGGAGTCCATGACGAGGCGGAAATCCGCGGACATCGCCGGACCTACGTCGGCGCCCTGCCGGGACGCATCATTCAGGGAATCCGCCGGGCGGAGTCCAACAACCCCGTTTTCATGCTCGACGAAATCGACAAGGTCGGCAGCGATTTCCGGGGCGATCCTTCATCGGCCCTCCTGGAAGTCCTGGATCCGGAACAGAACTTCTCCTTTTCGGATCACTACCTGGATGTGCCCTTCGACTTGAGCCATGTCATGTTCATCACCACGGCGAACATGCTGGAAACGATTCCGCCGGCTCTGCGGGACCGAATGGAAGTCATCGAACTCCTCGGTTATACGGAACTGGAAAAAATCAAGATCGCCGAGCGTTACCTGATCCCCCGGCAGATCGATGCCAACGGCCTCAAACCGGAACAGATCCGGTTCACCCGGAAAGCGCTGCAGCGGATCATCACTTGTTATACCCGGGAAGCAGGGGTCCGGAACCTGGAGCGGGAAATTGCGTCCGTATGCCGGGGTGTGGCCAGTTCCGTCGCCGAGGGCCGGATTCAGTCGGCCACCATCACCGTCAAAGAGATTACGAAGTACCTGGGGCAGGTCAAGGTCATCCCCGAAATCAGCATCCGGGCTTCGAAGCCCGGCGTCGCCGTCGGCCTGGCCTGGACTCCCGTCGGCGGTGAAATTCTCTTTATCGAAGCGACATCCATGAAGGGGAAAAAGGGCCTGACTCTGACAGGACAGCTGGGAGATGTCATGAAGGAATCGGCCACGGCGGCGCTGAGCTTCATCCGGACCAACGCCGAGGATCTGGGAATTCCCGCCGATTTCTTCGAGGATATCGATATCCACATCCACATCCCCTCCGGAGCAATCCAGAAGGATGGTCCTTCGGCGGGTGTTACTCTCCTGACGGCTTTGGTTTCTCTTTTGACCA
>JAGVTI010000341.1 GCA_019136935.1 Deltaproteobacteria bacterium | reverse complement strand
CAATGCTCATGACAATGGACATGTCATGCTCGACGAGGATCATCGTCTGCCCCCAGACCCGGTTCAACTCCACCAGGAACCGGACCATGTCTTCCTTCTCTTCGAGGTTCATGCCCGCGAAAGGTTCGTCCAGCACCAGCAGGGACGGCTCCATCGCCAGAGCCCGCCCCAGCTCCACGCGTTTCATGAAACCGTAAGGAAGCGACCCCACGGGGGTTTTCCGAATCGGCTGCATTTCCAGGAAATCGATCAATTCCTCCACCACCCGCCGATGGGATACCTCCTGTTTCCGGACGGACCGCGAAAAGAGACAGGCCCATCCCAGGGAGTATTTCATGTGGATATGACGGGCCAGAAGCATGTTGGACAAAACCGTCATCCCCGGAAACAGCTCGATATTCTGAAACGTCCGCCCCAGGCCGATCTTGACCAGATCGTGGGTCGCCATTTTCGTGATGTCGTGGCCGTTGAAGAGGATTTTCCCCGTCTGAGGGCGATAATAGCCGGTGATGCAGTTCATCAGGCTGGTTTTCCCCGCCCCGTTGGGCCCGATCACCGCCACCAGCTCCCCGGAGTGCACCTGCAGGTTCATGTCCTTCAAGGCAACGACGCCGCCGAAGGTCAGGGTTACGTCCCTTACCTCCAGTTCGGCACGGTTCCTTTCGGCGGGCCGATTCCTGAATATCGTCGGTTCCCCGCGGTAGGCCTTCATCTGATTTTACTTTTCCCGGACAAAATCTTGATTTTTTCCTTCCCCGGCACATAAAAATTCGTCAGCGGCGTGAAGGAGCCGTCCTCTCCGACCCGGACGATTCTCGCCGTAAACGACGCACCGTGATCCTTCGGCGTATAGGTGACCGCCGGAATCAGGCCGCCGAAATTCTCGTTCCGGAAGGACTCCATGGCCCGGTTGATGGTTTCGGGATTGATGGTTTTATATTTCTCCTGGGCGCGGATGAAGGCCCGTTCCATGATCATGGCGACACTGACTCCTTCCCAGTAGGCGGCATCGAAACGGTCGACGGTCCGGTAACGTTCCCGCAGCACCTGCATGAGCTTCATGCCCGGCGATTTGTCCGAAGGAACACCGCCGGGAAACTGGATGGCCAGCCGGTCCTTGATGACGCCCTTGCCAAGCTTGAAGAAATCGGGGTCCGTCGAGGTCCAGGTTCCGAAGAACATGGGCCTGTAACCGATCCGGTCGGCGCTCTTCAGGGCGGTTACGATCGTGGAAGGCAGCACCTGGAAAAACACGTACTCCACTCCCTTGCTCTTCATCCGCAGCAGCTCCGTCGTCAGGTCCACCGTCTTGGGCGGGAACTCCTCGACGGCACCGATTTCGATGCCGATCTTTTTGGCGTATTCCCGGCTGGGCTGATGAATGGACCGGCCGTAGGCGTTGTTATACGTCAGAAGGCCGACCTTCGGCGGATTCCTGCCCTTGTGGATCGCCCGGATATATTCCAGGATGGCATAACAGTCCATTTTGTAGCTGCCGAAGGGCAGATACATGTAGGCGACGGGCTCCTGCAGGATTTCCCAGCTCGTGGAATAGTTGATCGCCGGGATCCGGTATTTCTGGACGATGGGCTTGGCCGCCAGGCCCTCTCCGGCCCCCCAGGTGGCGATCATGTCCACCTCGTCCTGGACGGCGAATTTGCGGACCGCCGCCACGGCCTCCGGCACCTTGTAACCGGTGTCGACGAGAATCGTCTCGATCTGCCTTCCCGCAACCCCCTTCCTGGTTTCATTGACATACCGGAAGTAATCCTGCATGCCCCTGGCGTGGAACTGCCCCCACGTGGAAGCGGGGCCGGTCATGTTGATTGCGGCGCCGACCCTGATGTTTTTCGCCCAGGTTCCTCCCGGCAACATCAGCCATGCGAGACAAAGGAAAAACGCCAGTAGAAGGCTTCGCCCCATTCTCTTATCCATTTGCATCCCCTCCTCTTCTTTTGTGTTTTAAAGACCCCGCAGGAATGTATGCAGGCGATAAAAACAAAAAAGCCGTGGGCAGTACCATTCTGCCCACGGCTTGTTCTTCGGTTATTTGAAGAAGTCACGAGCCGTAAAGGCAGACCTCGCCGCTAAAGTTAAAGCT
>JAGVTI010000185.1 GCA_019136935.1 Deltaproteobacteria bacterium | reverse complement strand
GGCATTCCTTTTCGGGACCTTTTGTCGGAATCAACTCCGGGTGCAGGGGGAGCCGGTCCCGGATGGTTTCAAACTTCCCGGTCAGGATTTCCTCCGTGATGAAACACCTGGCGTCGCAGTCGTTCAGAAGGTGCAGCAGCTCATGGGAGGTCGACATGATGTTCAGCGTCACGGCGACCGCCCCGATTTTCACGGCGGCGAAGTAGGCGATGACGAATTCCGGGCAATTGGGCAGCATCAGGCCGACCTTGTCCCCCTTCTTGATGCCTGAAGCGAGGAAATGGTTTGCCAGGGCGTTGACGGCGTTGTCCAGTTCCTCGTAGGTATAATGCTTCCCTTCGTAGATGATCGCGATATTGGAACCGAACTCTTTCCTGCCCGTTTCGAGCATGCTTCCCAAATCCATGATGATGAACCACCTTTTTAGTTTGGGCTCCTCTTAGCACAACAGGGCAATATTTATCAATAAATAAAATGAAAACCTCCTTTCGATGTTCCGATGCAATCCTCTTTTTTCTTGCCTGGTTAGCTCTTTTCCGCTATAAGGCCCTGCAAGGTTCCAGGCAAGTGGAGGGGTTGCCTCCGCTTTGCGGAATCCATATATCGGGGAGGTGGTTTCATGGCCAATATCATCGACGGCAACAAAATATCCCAGGTAATTCGAAACGAAATCAAGGAAGAAACCGAGCGGTTCAAGATAGATACGGGCATCGTGCCGGGGCTCGCCGTCATGCTTGTCGGCGACGATCCGGCGTCCAAGATCTACGTGAAACGCAAGGAAAACGCCTGCAAGGAAGTGGGGTTTTATTCGAGAGAATACAAGCTGCCCGCGGAAACGGACGAAAAAACCGTCCTGTCCATGATCGACGAGCTCAACCGTGATCCCGAAATTCACGGTATTCTCGTCCAGCTGCCCCTGCCCGGCCACATCCATTCCGCCCACATCATCGAGGCGATCGATCCGGCGAAGGATGTCGACGGTTTCCACCCCGTCAATATCGGCCGCCTGCTGACGGGCCGGCCCTGCCACATGGCCTGCACCCCCAAGGGGATCATGGAACTTCTCGATCGGTCGGGGATTCCGATTGAAGGAAAAGAGGCGGTGATCGTGGGACGGAGCAACATCGTCGGGAAGCCCCTTTTCCTGATGCTCCTGGCCCGGAACGCGACGGTGACGGTGTGCCACACGAAAACGAAAGATCTCGCCGAGGTGACCCGCCGGGCGGATATTCTCGTCGCCGCCGCGGGCAAGGCCGAAATGATCCGGGGAGAGATGGTGCGGGAAGGGGCGGTCGTCATCGACGTGGGAATCAACCGCCTGGATGACGGGCGTCTGGTCGGCGACGTGGCGTTTTCGGAAGCCTCGCCCCGGAGTTCCTTTATCACGCCCGTCCCCGGCGGCGTCGGCCCCATGACGATCGCCATGCTCCTTCGCAACACCCTCGATGCGGCGCGCCGGAGCCGGAAAGATCCTTGAACCTGAATCCCCCGCTTCGTGCGGGTCATGTTGAAAGCGGTAAACCTTCGAAAACAGCAATGTCTTGACACATCCGGATCCGTCCGGTATGTCCTACATCAGGGATCGGCCATCGTTGCGATGGCCTGTTTCGTTCGATTGAATCGTCTCAGGTCAGAATCACGGTCCTTCGTAACCGTTGCATTTTTACGACACATCACGATCAAGCAGGGGAGGCCGCATGAAGTTCATCGATCTGCAGTCGCAACAGGCTAAAATCCAGGAAAAGATTCAGAGCAATTTCAAACGGGTATTCGAGCACGGGCAATTTGTCCTGGGTCCGGAAGTCGGGGAGCTGGAAGAAAAACTCGCCCTTTATTGCGGGGTTCAACATGCCGTTGCGTGTTCCTCAGGAAACGACGCCCTACTCATGGCCTTGATGAGCCATGGTGTGGGACCGGGGGACGCGATCTTTACGACCCCCTTTTCTGATATCGCGGCGGTGTCGATCGTGAAAATCCTGGGGGCGACCCCGGTTTTCGTCGATATCGATCCGTTCACATTCAATATCGATCCGGAACAACTGGAGAAGGCGGTCGAGGCGGTTGTCAAAAGGGATGCGTCCCTTTATCCCCTGCCGGGCGACGGATCGGTTGCCGGCCTCGCGCCGAAGGGAATTCTTGCCGTCGATCTTTTCGGCCTGCCCGCCGACTACGATGCCATCGCCGCCGTTGCCGGCCGGCATCGGCTTTTCGTGATCGAGGTTGCGACGGAGGCGTGCGGCGCGGAGTACAAGGGCAGGCGGGCCTGTTCCCTGGGCGATATCGGCTGTGTTTCCTTTGCGCCGGAAGCTCCCTTCGGAGCTTATGGAAACGGCGGCATGTGCTTTACGGACGACGAGGGGTGCGCCGACCTGATCCGTTCCATCGGCAGGCACGGCCGGGGAAAGGACGGGGATGATCATGTCAGGCCGGGCATCGACGGGCGCATGAATTCATTGCAGGCCGCCATGCTGCTGGCGAAGTCCGAGATTTTTCCGGAAGAGATCGCCCTGCGCCAGGGTATTGCCGGGCTCTATACGCGGTTTCTGGATGGGAATCCGCTGCTGGTGACGCCTTATGTCCCGGACGGCGTGACGTCCGCCTGGTTCCGTTACGCCCTGCTGACGGAGTCGGACGAGGATCGCTCGAACATGCTGAAAAAACTCGGGGAGGCGGACATTCCCGCCGAGATCCACTACGCCAGGCCGCTTCACCTCCAGCCCGTCTTTGGGGGGTTGCGCTACCGCGAAGGGGATTTCGCCGTCAGCGAGGATTATGCGACGAGAATATTCAGTGTCCCGATGCATCCCTACCTGACATCCAAGGACCAGGAAGAAATCGCCTATCTCCTGAACGACTGGGAATAGTGCCGCTTCATCCCGGATCCCGCCTTTCGACGGAATGACGGGAATGGCTCGATTCCATTGCCGAAGTAACCGGATAAGAAACGTCAGGAGATGTGAGCGAACATGATTGGCATGTAAAGATACAGCGCCATGGGAAGATGGCGGTGTAGAAACGGCTGTCACGATGGGTGCGCTGCAATTTCTTGCGTGATATCAGGACAGTTTTTTCGCCTCGCCGATCAGCATGACCGGGATGCCGTCCCGGATTTCGTAGAGCAGCCTGCATCGGTCGCAGATCAGGCCGTCGCCGTTCTCATTGAGACGCACCTTCTCCCTGCATTTCGGACAGACCAGAAGTTCGAGCAATTCCCTGCTGATGGCCACGTCTTTGATCCCCCGCCTCAGTGAAAGAAAACCGAGTAGCCGATCACCCCGAAATGCGAATCGATCCCGAAGTTCGGTTCCGCGGCATCGGCATTGGACAGGTGGCGGAACCGGTATCCCACGTTGATCGCGGACCGGTCGGTCAGTTGAAAATAAAGCCCCGCGCCGACCGTGTCCGAGAAGACGAAGCCGTTGGCCTGGTCATCCGTGACGACGGAAATATAGTGGGGACCTACGCTGCCCAAGGCATAGAGCGACAGTTTTTCCAGGATCGGGTACTGGTACTGGAAGCCCACTCCCACGCCGAACTCGTAGTCGTCCGTCGGGTTGACGACGGGGTTGAATTGCGGTTCCAGGAAAAAGGTCAGCTTGCCCCGGTGGGATTTCAGTGCGGGGAAGACGTGATCCAGGTTGATGCCCAGGTGCCAGATAAGCAGGACGGTCTGGTAATCGCCCTCCGGGATGGAATCGGAGCCGAATCCCGTGATAAAGGCCGATTCAGAGAACAGCCGGGTGAAAGAGGAGGCTGGAGAGGTGCCTTCGTCGCTGCCCATGGCCATACCGGCGGAGAAGACAAGAATGCAGGCCAAAGGGAAAACCAAAAGAAAACGTTGATGAAGTTTCATGGGCATACCTTTCGTCGAGGTGTTTTTCCCGCTAAAAACGTCAATCCGTTACGCCGTACCGGGAATGGCCGATATGCATATAAATGTCGGCAACTTGAAGGGAATTCAGCTACCATGCACGACGGGGGTTTGTCAATGGTAAATTAACGCATCTTTGGCTCCGCCGTGCCCGTATCGAAGCGGCTTCCCTGATACGTACCCCGGCGTGCCAGTTCCCGGTCGATGCCGTTCAGGACATCCAGCTTATGGGCCGCCCACGAGGGTCCCAGGAAGATGTCCCGGTAGCCGTCGGCGGTGAGGCGCTGGATGACGATCCCGGGGGAAAGGATTTCGAGAACGTCGCAAACGGTGCCGATATAGTCCTCCCGGGAGATGAGCGTTAAACGGCCCTGTTCGTAATCCCGTCCCATGGCCGTTCCCCGCAGGGCGAGAAGGCAGTGGATCTTGATGCCCTGGATCGGGAGTGCGGCCAGGGCGCGGGCCGTGGCCAGGGTGTCGTCGCGGGTTTCGCCGGGCAGGCCCGCGATGATGTGAACGCAGAGATGGATGCCCCGTCCCGCCGTCCGCCGGACGGCATCCAGGAACTGCTCCGCCGTGTGCCCCCGGTTCAGGGCGCGGAGGGTGCGGTCGTGGATGGATTGAAGGCCGAATTCAAGCCAGACATGGCGGTGTTCCGCGTACTCCTGCAGGAGATCGAGGACGGGATCGGGGACACAGTCGGGGCGCGTGCCGACGGACAGGCCGATGACGTCTTCATGGGCCAGGGCCTCGTCGTAAATCGCCTTCAGGTGATTCACCGGTCCATAGGTGTTGGTGAAGGTCTGGAAATAGGCGATGTATCGGCCGGCCCCCCTGATTTTTCCGTAGTGGCTTTTGCCGTCCTGAATCTGACGTGATACGGTGGGAAGCGGGCCCTGCTGACGGAGTTTCGAGCCGCGGCCGTCACAGTAAATACAGCCGCCGTAAGCGACTTTCCCATCCCGGTTCGGGCAGGTAAAACCGGCGTCGATCTGGAGCTTGTAGACGGTGCACCCGAAGAGGTTTCGCCAGTAGCTCTTGAGATCGTAATAGCGTTTCGTGTTTTGCCAGAAGGCCGGTTTCTCCAAGGGTTCCTCTTTTCGATTGTCTTTTTTCCCGGTGATCCTATAAGATAACCGGTATTCCTGCAAGAGGTTCGGTAGTCTGGAAATGACGGATTCGAAAAATTACGACATCATCGTCGTCGGCGCGGGGCACGCGGGTTGCGAAGCCGCCCTGGCCGCGGCGCGCATGGGGTGCGAAACCCTTTTATTCAACATTTCCCTCGATGCCATCGCGCTCATGCCCTGCAACCCCGCCATCGGCGGCCTGGCGAAAGGGCAGCTCGTGAAGGAAGTCGATGCCCTGGGGGGCGAGATGGGAAAAATCGCCGACCTGACGGCAAACCATTTCCGCCGCCTCAACGCTTCCAAGGGGCCCGCCGTCCAGTCGACCCGTGTCCAGTGCGACAAGCAGCGCTACCGCCTGGCCATGAAGGCGGTTCTCGAAAACCAGGCGCGGCTTCGTATCCGCCAGGGACTGGTGGATCGCCTGGTTGTGGAGGATGGCCGCGTCACCGGTGTCTGCGACCAGACGGGATTTTTCTACGGTGCGAAAGCCGTCGTCCTGACCACGGGAACGTTCCTTAACGGCCTGGTCCATGTCGGCTTGTCCCGTTTCCCGGCGGGGCGCGCCGGGGAGATTCCCGCCGTCGGCCTTGCCGAATCCCTGAAATCCCTCGGTTTCGAGACGGGGCGCCTGAAAACGGGAACCCCGCCCCGACTGAAGGCCTCGACGATCGATTTTTCGCGGATGACCCGGCAGGACAGCGATCCCGATCCGGAACCCTTTTCCTTTCTGACGGAAAAACTGGGTGAAGACCGCCGGCCTTCTTATTTCAGCGCAACGACGGGATCGACCCATGAACTGATCCGAAAGAACATCGCCCTGTCGCCTCTGTATTCGGGGCAGATCCGGGGTGTCGGCGCCCGGTACTGTCCTTCCCTGGAGGACAAGGTCATGCGTTTCGCCGACAAGCAGGCCCATCCCGTCGTCCTGGAACACGAGGGCCTCGACACGCAGGAGATGTACGCCAAGGGGTTGGGGAACAGCCTTCCCCTGGAACTCCAGGAACGGATCGTTCACAGTGTGCCGGGCCTGGAGGAGGCGGAGATCATGCGGCCCGCCTATGCCATCGAATACGATTTCATCCAGCCCACCCAACTGCGTCAGACCCTCGAAACGAAGCGGATCCGCGGTCTTTACCTGGCGGGGCAGATCAACGGCACCTCCGGTTACGAGGAGGCGGCGGCGCAGGGACTGTGGGCGGGAATCAACGCGGCCCTGGCCGTCCAGGGGCGGCCGCCCTTCATCCTGGACCGGGGCGATGCCTACATGGGGGTCATGGTGGACGACCTGATTGTCCGGGGAGTCGACGAGCCCTACCGGATGTTTACCTCGCGGGCGGAGTACCGCCTGGTTTTGAGGGAGGACAACGCGACGATCCGCCTGACGGGCCGGGGATTCGAACTGGGCCTGATCGGACGGGAACATTACGAGAGGCTGCAGGAACGGATCGCGAAAATCCATGAGGGAATCCGGAGGCTTTCGGAAAGGAAGATCCTTCCGACGGAAGAGGTCTCCCGCACCCTCGAAACCCTGGGGTCCGCCCCGATCAAGAACCCGCTCAGCCATTTTCAGCTCTTGAGAAGGGAGGAAATCGGCTACGACGATTTGAAAATCTTTCCGGAATGGGAGGAAATCCCGGATCCCCAGGTCAAACGCCAGATCGAAATCGAGGCCAAGTACGAAGGGTACATCAAGCGGCAGCACGACACGGTGCGGAAGATGAAGGAACTCGAGGCCGTGAAAATCCCCCCGGGAATCGATTACGGGGCCATCCCCGGGTTGTCGAACGAACTGAAGGGGAAGCTGACCAGAATCGAGCCGGCGACGATCGGGCAGGCCGAGAGAATTCCCGGGATGACCCAGGCGGCGATCATGGCCCTGCTGGTGAGCATGAAGAAGAGGGAGGCGGGGGGCGGAAAATAGAAGACAGGGGGCCGGAGCCGGAAAACGGGAAACGAAAAGCCCCCCGGCCCTGCATTCCGGGGAGCTTTCCTTGTCGAGCCCCATAAGGGGGGATCAGATCAAGCCCTGATCGATCATGGCATCCGCGACTTTTGTGAAACCGGCGATATTGGCCCCCATGACGTAATTGCCGGGGAATCCGTATTTCTCCGCTGCGATCACGCACTGTCGGTGGATCGCGATCATGATCCCCTTCAGCTTCTGGTCGACTTCTTCACGGCTCCAGGACAGGCGCATGGAGTTCTGGCTCATTTCGAGACCGGAGGTCGCCACGCCGCCTGCATTGGCCGCTTTGCCGGGGCCGTACAGGATCTTTTTCTCCAGGTACTGATTGATGGCTTCGGGTGTCGACGGCATGTTGGCCCCTTCACTGATGACGTAACAGCCGTTTGCGAGCAGCACCCTGGCGTCCTCTCCCGTGATTTCATTCTGCGTGGCGCTTGGGAAAGCGCAATCGCACTGGATGCTCCAGGGCTTTTCTCCTGCCTTGTACCGGCAGCCGAATTTGTCCGCATAGTCTTTGATGCGGCTGCGTTTGACATTCTTCAGTTCCATGATAAAGGCCAGCTTTTTCTCGTCAATCCCCTTCGGATCGTAGATCGTCCCATTCGAATCCGACAGGGATACCACCTTGCCGCCCAGCTGGTTGACCTTTTCCACCGTGTACTGGGCGACATTTCCGGAACCGGAGACCACCACGGTTTTCCCCTTCAGGCTGTCGCCGCGGGTCTTCAGCATTTCCTCGGCGAAATACACCGCACCGTAGCCGGTCGCTTCCGGACGAATCAGGGAGCCGCCCCAGTTAAGCCCCTTTCCGGTCAGGACACCGGTGAACTCGTTGCGAAGACGCCGGTACTGACCGAACAGGTAGCCGATTTCGCGGGCGCCGACGCCGATGTCACCGGCCGGCACGTCGGTGTCGGCACCGATGTGGCGCTGAAGTTCCGTCATGAAAGACTGGCAGAACCGCATAACCTCGTTATCGGACTTGCCCTTGGGATCGAAGTCGGAACCGCCTTTGGCGCCGCCCATGGGGAGGGTCGTCAAGGAGTTTTTGAATATCTGCTCGAACCCGAGGAATTTCAGAATGCCGAGATTCACGGAAGGATGAAACCGGAGCCCTCCCTTGTAAGGTCCGATGGCGCTGTTGAATTCGACGCGGAACCCCCGGTTCACATGGATATTCCCCTTGTCGTCCTGCCACGGGACGCGGAAAATGATCTGCCGTTCCGGTTCCACGATGCGCTCCAGGATGCAATGCTGTTCGTATTTTTTGTTGGCCGCTACGACCGGAGCCAGCGACTCCAGAACCTCGGTAACCGCCTGAAGAAATTCGGGTTCCCCGGAATTCCGTTTCTTGACGGTTTCGAGAACACCCGTGATGTAGGCATTTTGTTTCGCCATACGTAAATCCTCCCCTGCCTATGAACCGGCAATAATTGTTGAATGGTTTCTGATTTCCGAAAAAGGACGAAGTTCTCTGAAATTCATGACCGTCGACATGGACTGGTTATCGACATCGATGCCGAGTTCGTGCGCGCAGGCCACGGGGTTCAGCCCCCCCAATAGAATGATTCCCACCCGGTTCAGATCGACGGGGACCTGGCAGACCGGTTCGCTCACCTCGCCGATGGAAAAAATTCCGTCGATGCCCGCCTCCTGCAGCCGGGAACGGATCTTGTCGACCAGGCCTCGGCAGGCCGCGGGCACTTCGCGGAAATTGGCCAGGATATTGCCTTTTCCCACGGAAGCGACCTGGTCGACGGAGGTCATTTTCCCCAGGATGAAAATTTCCGACGGATCAATCGAGGTTCCGGAATAGTGGATCAGCTCGGTGAATCGGACGGGTTTGCCTTCCCTGACCTGGAGGATGCCCCCGAATTTGGAATCCATGGGGATCCCGTTTTTCAAAAGAACGCCATTGACCACGACGCTGCAGATGGTCGCAAAACCGACTTTTCCCCTTGGGACGGAGATGCCGCCCAGGCGTTCTCCGACACGGGCGACGGCAACCCGGTCACTGACAAAAAGCCGGCTCTGAAATGCCTTGTTCATGGCCTCGAGTGCGTTTTCGAAAGCTTCTTCGCCGAAGAAAGACACGTTAACGGGGACCATTCCCTCCCGTGTATTCGGATTGAGTGTCGTCCTGAACGCGAGATTTTCAATCCGGGAAATGGCGAACCCGACCTTGTCCCTGACCCGGGCATGGGAAATTTCATCGATGCCCAGGTTGGTAATGACCCGCCCGTCGTGACGGCCGGCAAGTCTCGTCAGCCCCCTTTCATCCATGAGCTTCAGGTGGTAACGCACGGTTCTTTCGCTCAGGAAAACACCGTGTTCTTCCATGAGCCTGGCAATGAGACGGGCCCCCATCGCCTCTCCGCTGTTGTGGAGAATTCTCAGGATCAAGAGGATTTTTCTTTCTACTTCTTCGTTGTTCATGATGACCATCGGCAAACGGCTATTGATTACCTATCGAATTATCACGGAGAATCTTCGTTGTCAATGGAAAAATCAAAAAAATTTTCCCCCCGG
>JAGVTI010000337.1 GCA_019136935.1 Deltaproteobacteria bacterium | reverse complement strand
GACTCCCTGTTTGTCGAGACGAATCCCGTTCCGGTCAAGGCGGCCCTGTCGATGATGGGCATGATCGAGTACGAGTTGAGGTTGCCCCTGTGCAAACTGACGCAGGGCAGTTATGACAGGTTGAAAAAAGCGATGACCGACTACGGTCTCATTTCATAGGATTCAAGGAGCAGGCAATGGTCAAGGCAGTTGTGACGGGAGTGGGAGGCAGGATGGGAAGTCGCATTCTCAGCCTGGTGGCCGAGACGGAGGGAATCGAAGTCATCGGCGCCGTCGAGCAGAAGGGCCACCCCCTGGTCGGTTCCGAAGTGGGAGCGGATATCGGAACCGGCAAAATATACGTCGTTGTGGAAAGCGATCTTCTGAAATGCATCGATAAGGCGGACGTGGTGATCGATTTTACCAATCACGAGGCGTCGATCCGGAATTTCGAGATCGCGGCCGGCCGCAACAAGGCGATCGTCATCGGCAGCACGGGCTTTTCCGCCGGCGAAATCGGCCGGATCAGGGAGCTGTCGCAGGGTGCGAGATGCGTCCTGTCCCCCAACATGAGCGTCGGCGTCAACGTCATGTTCAAGGTCATCGCCTCCGTCGCAAATATCCTGGGAGAGGAATACGACGTGGAAATCGTCGAAGCGCACCACCGCCTGAAAAAGGACGCCCCCAGCGGCACCGCCATGAGAATGGCCCAGATCGTTGCGGACAGCCTCGGCAGGGACCTGGAGGAAACCGGGGTCTATGCGCGGAAAGGACTGATCGGCGAGCGGACCCGGAAGGAAATCGGCATCCAGACGGTGCGGGCCGGGGATATCGTGGGCGAACACACGGTCATGTTCGGCGGCATCGGCGAGCGGCTCGAGATCATTCATCGCGCCCACAGCCGGGATAATTTCGCCCGGGGAGCCATCAGGGCGGCAAAATGGATCGTGGACCAGGAAAACGGCCTCTACGACATGCAGGACGTTCTGGGCCTCGCGGATTGGAGCCTGAAGGCTTCGCAAGCGTAGGCAATTGCCGGAGCGATTGTCATCCTGAGAAGGATGAGACAGATAAGAAACATGGAACAGTGGGGAAAAGTCGCCCATCTCGGACTGGGATCGAATCAGAATTCACCCCACGAGCAATGCCTCGAAGCGATCGGGCGGCTGCTCCGGACGGACGGGATCAGGGTGGTTCAATGTTCGCCCTTTTACCGGACGGAACCCGTCGGCACACTCGGCGGGGACTGGTTTATCAACGCCGTTGTCGAGATCAGAACGGCCCTTTCCACGCTCGGCCTCCTTGCCGTTCTGCAGGACCTGGAGCGGGCAATGGGGCGGGTCAGGACCGTGGAAAAGGGGCCGAGAATCATTGACCTTGACATCCTGCTGTTTAATCAGGATATCATCTTCGATGAGGACCGGTTGATCGTTCCTCATCCCGAACTTCACAAACGCCGGTTTGTCCTCGTTCCGATGAACGATATCGCTTCTTACGTGATTCACCCCGCATTCGGCGTTTCCATGAAAGGGCTTCTCGATCGCTGTTCCGACAGAAGCGTGGTCGAACGGTCATTATCGCCGTGGTTTTATACCTGTCCTACCGGATTTTCCGGTTTCTGAAGAGTCCGCCGCGGCAGGCGGCGCCGAAGGTGCTCCGCAGGAAGGAAGTCAAGGGTGTGGATCTGGTTGAGGACCCGGTGTGTCACACCTACATCCCTATAAGCAATATCTATAAGCAAGTGGCCGGGAGGGACGGGAAACCCGTCTATTTCTGCAGCCGGAAATGTTTTGAACAATACAGTCGAGAAACCGGACAGGAGGAGAGATGAAATTTTTTATCGATACGGCGAATATAACGGAAATCAAAGAGGGCATCAGCCTGGGAATGGTTGACGGCGTGACCACCAACCCTTCCCTGGTTGCCAAGGAAAACAGGAAGTTCGACGAAGTTGTTAAAGAAATACTTAAGATTGTGGAGGGGCCCGTAAGCCTTGAGGTCATCAGCCTGGAGGCCAAGGGAATGGTTTCCGAAGCGAAAAAACTGGCCAAACTGGGAAACCAGGTGGTCATCAAGATTCCCATGACCACGGAAGGTCTGAAGGCGACGAGGATTCTTTCCGAGGAGGGGATTCCCGTCAACCAGACCCTGATTTTTTCACCCCTGCAGGCGTTGATGGCGGCGAAAGCCGGCGCGGCGTATGTGAGCCCCTTTGTGGGGCGCCTGGACGACGTGGCCCACGACGGGATGGAGTTGTGCGAACAGATCATCCAGATTTTCGACAACTACGATTTTTCGACGGAAATCATCGTCGCCAGCATACGGCATCCCAGGCATGTCCTGGCGGCGGCCATGATGGGAGCGGACATCGCGACCATCCCCTTCAAGGTGATCAACCAGTTGGCACAACATCCCCTGACGGACAAGGGAATCAACCTTTTCCTCGAAGACTGGAAAAAGGTGCCACAGAAATAAATTCGGGTTTCCGAGATGATTGACTATCTTAAAAGAACATTTGACCGGGTACCGCTGGTGTCGCCCGAAAACGAAACGCTTAACCTACCGAACGCGATCACGCTTCTGCGGATCGGGGTTATTCCGGTTCTGTTTTTCCTGCTCACGGCACCCGGTGAGATGTGGAGCTTCATCATCGCCCTGATTTTCATCTGTGCGGCGGTTACGGACCTGTTGGACGGCTACATCGCGAGAAAATACCAGATCGTGACCACCATGGGCAAGTTTCTCGATCCCGTGGCCGATAAAATCATCGTCAACACGGCCATGATCCTCATGATCCCGATCGGCCGCATCCCCGCATGGGTGGTCGCCATCATTATCATCCGGGATTTCGTCGTGGACGGCATGCGCAGCATCGCCTCCTCGGAGGGGTTGGTCATCGACGCCAGCGGTCTGGGAAAACAGAAGACCCTCTGCCAGATCATCGCCGTGTCCGCCCTGATGATCCATTACCCCCTTTTCGGCCTCGATGCCCACGCCGTCGGCATCGTCGTTCTCTATGTCGCCCTGTTCCTCACGCTCTACTCCGGGGCCGATTATTCCATCAAATTTTATAACGGTGCGATCAGGAAAAAGCGGTAAAACCTCCTCGGAAGCAGGCTACCCGGCCCTGGATACCCGGGCGGTGAACCGGTATCTGTTTTACCCGAGGGGGGGAGAACCGGTTCCATCCTCTTCCGACCGGGCCAGGACGATCCTGTTCCCCGTGGAAGAAGGGGTGATCGTCGGGGGAAAATGCCATATCCTCGATCGGAGTGCACCGAACATCCTTTTCTTCCACGGGAACGGGGAGATCGTTTCCGATTACGACGATTTCGCCCCCTTTTTTCTGAACGCCGGATTCAATTTCATTCCCGTCGACTATCGGGGTTACGGTTTTTCGACGGGTTTCCCGTCCGTGACGTCCATGATGAGGGATTGCCATGTCATCTTCGGCCATGTGACGGATTGGCTCGAGCGCGAAGGGATGCAGGGAGCGCTGGTGATGATGGGCCGCTCCCTGGGGTCCGCGTCGGCCCTGGAAATTGCCGGCCGTTACGAAGGGCGGCTGGGAGGAATGGTCATCGACAGCGGTTTTGCCTTTACGGGGCCGCTGCTCGAAAACCTGGGGCTGGATCCGGCGGCGATCGGTTTCATTGAGGAAAACGGCCTGCGGAACCTCGATAAAATCAGGC
>JAGVTI010000184.1 GCA_019136935.1 Deltaproteobacteria bacterium | reverse complement strand
CTATTTGTAATCATAAATATTGATACGAAAAAACGGCCTGATTTCAGCCTTGAACGGCCCATCCCAGATCCGAAATTGCGTAAAAGCCAGCGTTTTTCGAAAGACACAAATTCAACAGAGAAGTGAAAATGTCGGGAAAAATCCATCGGGTATAGTCGTTGTTCGCATAAAAGGAAGAGGAGACCACATATGGAGGGCCTGCTGAAAGAGAGAGATTGGAAGTACATGCGGAGCATCCACGATGAACTGCTGCACAGGCTCTGCGCTGATATAAACCGGAGCGCGGCGAAGCTGGCCTCTGCGGCCACAGACAATCCCCACGAACAGTACCTGGCGCTATCCCGTTTTATTCGGGATTCGGATTCAACCATTGCAGCCTGCTTCAATGATTGGCGGCGTTCGCAGCTGGCGATCAAGATCATCAACCTGCGTCATTACGGCCTGTTGACGGATCACCATATCACGAATCTTTCACCCGAGGCGCAGGAATGGCTTTGCAAGGTGGAGAGCCCTGCCGACGGAAACGAAGTAGGATCTGACCAAGACCATTATCTGTAGTCACGGGGGGATTTCCCGGGACTCTCCATGCCGATTACCCCCCATAGGTTGTTTGAAAGTAATGAATGGTTTTGCTTAATCCCTCTTCCAAGTGAATTTTGGGCTCCCAGTCTAACAGGCGTTTGGCACATGTGATGTCAGGCTGGCGCTGCTTTGGATCGTCCTGGGGGAGGGGGGTGTGGATAATTTTCGACTGGGAACCCGTGAGCCGGATGATTGTTTCTGCCAGTTCGATAATGGTGAATTCACAGGGATTTCCAAGGTTAACCGGGCCATGGACTTCATCGGAAGTGGCCATCATTCGCATCATGCCTTCGACAAGGTCATCGACGTAACAGAATGACCGGGTCTGGGTGCCGTCGCCGTAAATGGTGATATCTTGTCCTTTCAGGGCCTGAAGAATGAAATTGCTGATTACCCGTCCGTCTCCCTCGGCCATTCTTGGGCCATAGGTGTTGAAGATCCGAACGATCTTTACTCGGACCCCATTCTGGCGATGATAGTCCATCATCAGGCATTCGGCGGCTCGTTTTCCCTCGTCGTAACAGCTCCGGATGCCGATGGGATTCACCCTCCCCCAGTATTCCTCCTTCTGGGGATGCATTTCCGGATCGCCGTAAACTTCCGATGTCGATGCCTGGAGAATGGTTGCCTTCACCCGTTTGGCTAGTCCCAGTGTGTTGATGGCGCCCATTACACTGGTCTTGATCGTCTTGATGGGGTTGTACTGATAATGGACGGGTGAGGCCGGGCAGGCCAGGTTATATATTTCATCAACCTCCAGGTAGATGGGATGAATGATATCGTGGCGGATGAACTCGAAATGTGGGTTGGCGATCAGGTGGCGGATATTGTCCTTGCTGCCGGTGAAGAGGTTGTCGAGGCAAAGTACATCATGGCCTTGGTCTATCAGTCGATCACAGAGATGTGATCCCAGAAAACCAGCGCCGCCCGTGACGAGGATACGTTTGTATTTCATGAACAGGTTCTCCTGGCAGGTGTTGAAAAACGGATTGTTTAGGTGTCTGTCGATTTTCAAATCGACTATTTTCAAGTAGACCCGATCCTGACTTTTGTTTCTGTGTTCTTTGATAATCCGTTTTGTGGTGTCGGCCAGCAAACGGTCGCCCTGAATCGGAAAAAGAATCTGAAGCAGCAGCGACTTCAAAAGAACTTCCGACGGTACCGATCAAACTGGAAATCGTTCCATAACCGAAGTAGGGAAATTGCGCAACAAGGTAATGATGGGGAGATCGGCTATTGACCACTCTTTTTGCGGAGATAACGTGTCTTCACGCAAAGAAATGCACGCGTCATGGCGGAGAGATATCCCCATCACGTTACCCAAGAGACAATCGCGGGCAACGGACCTTAACGGTGGGGACCATGCACCGGCATGAGAAGATGAGGAATCATTGCCATCCCCTTTTTGCCGGATTGCGGAGGGAAACAATGTCGTGCACGCGGAGATCACATCCCTGCGGATAGCGGGAAAACTGGCGATCCAATTTCTGGTCATGGCGACCGCGTTTTTCGGTTCGGCGGGGACGTTCCTGTGGCCTGAGGCATGG
>JAGVTI010000276.1 GCA_019136935.1 Deltaproteobacteria bacterium | reverse complement strand
ACCACTTCACCGACATATCTGATCCCTTTGCCCTTGTAGGGTTCCGGTTTCTTTACGCTGCGAATTTCCGAAGCAACCCTGCCGACCAATTCCTTGTCAATCCCGGCGACAACGATATTGACCTGCTTATCCACCTTCAGGGTGATTCCGCTGGGCACCTGGTACTCGATTGGAGAGGAATACCCGACCGCCAGCTTCAACACGTTATCAGCCAATTCCGCTCGATAACCGACTCCGGAGATTTCCAAACCTTTCTCGTAACCCGCGCTGACGCCGGTCACCATGTTCGCCACCAGTGTCCTCGCCAATCCCTGATTCTGATCGGATATTCTCGTATCGGAAAGCTTTTTGATCTCCGCCTTGCCCGACTCGACAACCACTTCCACCCCCTGGGGCAGAACCCTCGACAAGGTGCCCTTCGGCCCCTTCACCTCGACGGTCGATCCTTCCTGACTGATCGACACGCCACTCGGTATCTCAATAATTTTCTTCCCGATTCTTGACATGAAAAAAACACTCCGTTCCCTATGACTTGAACCTGACTCTTTACCAAACGTTACAGAGGATCTCCCCTCCAACGTTCATTGCCCTTGCTTCCTTATCCGTCATCACACCCTTGGACGTCGTAATGATACTCACACCATAACCGTTCAACACCTTCGGTATGTCATCTTTTCCTAAATAGACCCGACGACCCGGCTTACTCACCCGCTGCAGATCACTTAACACGGGTTTCTTTCCGTCCATATACTTCAGATAAATCCGGAGCACATCATGCCCCGTCTCATCCTTCTTCTGCTCATAACCCCCGATGTAGCCGCAATTCAGCAACACCTTTGCAATATCCTGATTCATCCGAGAGAGAAAGACATCGACGCTTTTGAAATGCACGCGATTCGCGTTTCTGATTCTCGTGATCATATCGGCTATTGGATCTGTCATCCCCATAATAATACTCCTTCGTCCTGTCTCTCTACCAACTGGATTTTATGACACCAGGAATCTCACCTTTTAGTGAAAGATCTCTTAAACAAAGCCTGCACATATCGAATTTTCTGTAATACGCCCTCGACCTTCCGCACAGGGGACAACGATTGTATTCTCTTACCGAAAACTTCATCTCCCTTTTAGCCTTTGCGATTAATGATTTTTTCGCCACCCTCGCTCCTCCAGCAATGCCTTTCTTTCTGATAACCAGATCGTTAATTCTTAAAGGGTACACCCATCAGCTTCAAGAGGAACCGGGCTTCCTGGTCCGTTTTGGCCGTCGTTACAATAACAACGTTCATTCCTCTGACTTTTTCAATCTTATCGTACTCGATGTCCGGAAAGATGATCTGCTCCTGCAACCCCATCGTGAAATTCCCCATCCCATCGAACGAGGTAGGAGAAATGCCACGGAAATCACGGACCCGCGGAAGACTCACGCTAACCAGGCGATCGAAGAACTCATACATTCTGTCCTGTCTCAAGGTCACCCGGCATCCGATAGACATCCCCTGGCGCAGTTTGAACGTGGATATCGAGCGACGGGCCTTGGTAATGACCGGTTTCTGTCCCGTTATCTTGGCAAGTTCCTCCGTCGCGCTGTCAAGCACCTTGACGTTTTGAATTGCTTCCCCAAGACCCATGTTCACCACGATCTTCGCCATCTTGGGAACCTGCATCCTGCTTTTGTAGCCGAACTCCTTGATCAATGCCGGAACGACTTCTTCTTCGTAGTATTTTTTCAGTCTCGCCTTTGCCATTATCTCACGACCTATGCATCTAAGATCTCGTTACATTTCTTACAATAACGAACCTTCTTGTTATCATCCAACATCTTGAAACCGTACCGGACCGCTTTGTTGCATTTATTGCACACCAGCATCACATTGGAAATATGAATGGACCCCTCTTTTTCAAGGATACCCCCTTTTCCCTTGGCATCCGGTCTTTTATGGAGCTTCACGAAGTTGACCTTCTCGACGACGACCCTGTCCTTCTTCTTGACGATCTGCAAAACCTTGCCGGTTTTGCCCTTCTCTTTCCCCGCCGTTACCTTGACCAAGTCGCCTTTTTTTACACCCGTCTCTTGCATCCCTGCTTCCTCATCCCTTGTCGTCTGCCCTTGGTTTTGATACTCTCCGCTTCAAGCAA
>JAGVTI010000030.1 GCA_019136935.1 Deltaproteobacteria bacterium | reverse complement strand
GAGATTTCTCGCGGTCGTCGATCTGTCGCATCAGGTCTATCAGGGTCTCCCGCCCCCGGTCCATTGCCTCCTGGAAATTCTGAAATTCGTCGCGGGATTGATCCAGAAGCGCTCTCAACCGTTCCAGATCGGCCTTCTCCGGCAGGGGAGGCGTCGGCCCCTTACTACGCCCTTTACCGAAACCCTGAACCAGGAGAAACACGACGGCCATGCAGAGGATCACCTCCACCGCAATCTGAACGATCAGCAGCATCTGTATGTTCATATCAGGCCTTTATATCGATATGACTGCCCGGAACCGGCTCGTCGTCCTGCAGTTCATCCGGAGAAAGGGCCTCTCCATCTCTTTTTTCCCGTTCTTTCATTTCCCTCTTCTGCCCGTCGTGGTCGTGTTCGTCCTTGATTCCGGCCGGTTCTTTCTGTTCAAGATCCTTGACCTTCTCTTTCTGCAGCCGCCTTTCCTCCGTCAATTGCAGGTCGAAATACCGCTGCTGCATGTCGGCATGGCGCTGCTGCACGTTCTGGACCTTCTCCATGGGATGGGACTGGAGAATCGACTGTTGGGCATCAATTGGCCTGACCACCGTGATTTCTCCCGTTCTCTTCGTCTCTGGTTCAGACTCCTTTTGAAAAAGCCCTGCTGAATTTCACCCTGAGGCTCCTATCGATAAGGAATGGCCACGGTCACTTCATTGAAAGAGGAATCACTGGAGAGATGGATGCGGGCCCCGTGGTGTTCAAGGAGACAGCAGGCATAAAACAAGCCGTCCTGGACGGAAGACGGCGCGGTCACGTCTTTATCCGTACTCATGTTATGGATGACACGGATGTTTTCCTCCGTGAAAGGCACCCCTGTATCCCGGATATAGACAAAGACCTTTTGCTGGTCACAGTCGGTGGAAATAAAAAATTCCTTTTCCGGAGAGGATTTCATGGCCGTCATGGCACGGCGGATCAGGGCGAAAAAACTCAGGGAATAATCGGCCAGGGGTCCCGTAATATCGGGAACGTCTTCCCTGAATGCCAGATTCTTCTTCACCTCGTGTTTGAAACTCAGGAAAAAGTCGGTGAAACGCATTTCCGACACGAGCAGTTGCGATATATTGATCTTTTCCGGCCGTTCCTCGGCGATACCCTGGAATTTTCGCGCAACATCCCAGAAGAGCTCGGTAAATTTATCCGATTCCCGGTTGATGGACGCCACGTCCTTCAGGATTTTTTCATAATCCTCCTTGAACCCGGCTGCGACATCGGGGTAGCGTTCCCGGATTTTCCGGACATGATCGTCGAGGCGTCTCTGGAGCAGCTTGGAACGCCCCATGATGCCGTTTAATGGATTCGCAAAATTATGGAGAATTCCCGGCATGAGTTCGTCATACATGGTCGCCAGGAACTGTTCCTTCAGGACGTTATAGCAATCCGCTCTCTCCATCATTTCTCCTTTTATCCGCACTCCGCAGGACCGGAGCCGGCGCTTCTTATATGAACGTGAAGTCCGTCAGGTACACGTCCGTGACCGCCCCTTCGCCGAGAATCTGGTTCATGAGCACCACCAGGTCCTTTTTCAGCAATTCCCGGCCCTGCACGGAAGACAGAAGCTCGTTTCTCCGCAGCTGAATCGCGTTGATCACCTGACGCCTGACACCGGCGTTGTCGTTCAGGTCGTTCTGTTTTTTGTTCTTTCCCAGTTCGGCGACAAAATTGACCAGCAGAATCCGATAGCCGTCCCCAACCGGCAGGGGCACCAGAAAATCCTGGAAGACCAACCGGGGCGCGGCGGCAATCGGTTTTTTTTCGGCGGCCGCTTTTTCCCTGGCGACGGCGGCCGCTTTCTCCTGGTAAACACCCACGGCACTCCAGATTCCCATGGCGATGCCGGAAATCAGAAGGCAGCCCGCAACGCCGAAAAGGCCCATCTTGACTTTTCGTCCCCAGGATGACAGCCGGCCCTTCCTCGCTTCCTCAACGGGAGTCTCCTCCGTCGTTTCCGGGGGAGGGACCTCCTCGCCGAAGGGAATATCCATTTTATCCAGTTCTGCTTTTCCAGCCATCTCTTCTCAAATATCCAAGGGAAAAACAATTCCGGTCAATGCAGGTGTCTCGCCACCCCCCGCAACCGTAAAACCGCCTGGGTATGGAGCTGGCA
>JAGVTI010000087.1 GCA_019136935.1 Deltaproteobacteria bacterium | reverse complement strand
TAGGCCAGACCGGCGAGGCCGTCGATGATCTCCGCCCGGTTGTACGGAAGGGCCCCGATGACGTCCCGGTTCAGGGTGAACCAGTAGCTCGTCGTGTGCATGTCCTTCTCGGGCAGGTTGACGTCACCGTAGCCCAGGTTTTCCGACGTGTAGAACTTGATCTTCTTGTAGCCCACGACCTTGCGCACCACCTGGACTTCGCCGTGCTCGACCCGGATGCCGTTTCGCGTCTTCTCGGCGAAGCGGTCGATCACCCGGACATGGGTGTAGGTCATGGCGTCGGTGTAGTAATCGGTGTCCACCTGGTGAACATAGGCCTTCTGCCGGTCCAGGTCGAGCCGGTCCACGTGGTACTGGCGGGATTCGACCATGTAGATTGCCCCCTCGTGGACGGTCGTGAAGGCGCTGTCCCAGTCCACCTCGGCGATGACCCGGGTGTTCCCCTTCTCCGTCTCGTCGATGACGACGACGTTTTCCGGGTTGATGCTCCGGAGGCTGATTTCGTCGGCGGGATAGCTCTCGGCGGACCAGTGCCAGCGGTCCTCCACGCGGTGCAGGACCCCCTTTTCCTCCAGGTAATCGAGCAATTCCTCCAGGTTCTCGCCGCCAAAACGCTCCCCCCGCTCGAAGGGGAGTTCGAAGGCGGCGCTTTTCAGATGGTGGAGGAGAATCAGGAGGTTGTCGGGATTGACACGGCAGTGTTCCGGCGACTGGCCGAAGAAATAATCGGGATGCTCGGCGATGAACTGGTCCATGGGTGAGCTGCGGGCGATCAACAGCGCCAGGCTCTCGCCACGCTTGCGGCCAGCCCGGCCCGCCTGCTGCCAGGTGCTGGCGATGGAGCCCGGATAGCCGACCATGATGCAGGCCTCGAGATCCCCGATGTCGATGCCCAGCTCCAGGGCGTTGGTCGTCACGACGCCCTTCAGTTCGCCCTGACGGAGCCCTTCTTCGATGCTCCGCCTGAGCTGAGGCAGATAGCCGCCGCGGTAGCCGGAAACGACCGGTTTTTTCACAGGCTCGCGCTTGTCGAAGCGGTCCTTCAGGTACTTGGTGAGGACCTCGACATTCAGGCGGCTCGTGGCGAAGATGATCGTCTGGATGCCGTTGCTGATCAGTTCCCCCGCCACCTGGCGGGCGGGCGTCATGGCGGACTGGCGGATGCCCAGTTCCCGGTTGACGATGGGGGGATTGTACAGGACGAATGTCCGCCTTGCCCGGGGGGCGCCGCTTTCGGCAATGAGCGTCACGGGCTTTTCCAGGAGCCGCTCGGCGTGTTCTTTGGGGTTGGCGATCGTCGCGGAACAGCAGATGAAGATGGGATCGCGGCCGTAGAAGCGGCAGATCCGGCGGAGCCGCCGGATGACGTTTGTCACGTGGGAGCCGAAAATGCCCCGGTACACGTGGAGTTCGTCCAGAACAACGTACCGGAGGTTGGCGAAGAGCTTCTGCCATTTCGTATGGTGGGGCAGAATCCCCGTGTGGAGCATGTCCGGGTTGGTCACGACGACGTGGCCCTGCCTGCGGATGGCCTGGCGGGCGTCGTCGGGGGTGTCGCCGTCGTAGGTGAAGGTCCGGATGTCGGCCTTCAGATCGCCGATCAGGCCGTGGATCTCCTCCATCTGGTCCTGGGCGAGGGCCTTCGTGGGGAACATGTAGAGGGCCCGCGTTTCGGGATGGTCGAGAATCGCGTTCAGAACGGGAATGTTGTAGCAGAGGGTCTTGCCGCTGGCCGTCGGCGTCACGAGGCAGACGTCGCGGCCCCGCCGGACTTCCGAAAGGGCTTGGGCCTGGTGGCTGTAGAGTTCCCGGATGCCCCGCCTTTCGAAGCAGCGGCGGATGTCGGGATGAACCCAATCGGGGAACGGCGAGAAACGGCCGTCGGAGGCGGCAAAATCCTTCCAGGACCGGACATTTCCCATGAAGCGCCGGTTATTTTCCAGCCGGTCCAGCCATTCTTTCAGGGTCAGTTTCGCCATGGGCTCGTCACTTTTGCATTTGAAAGTCAGGGTCTTCTACCCCGGGGGAAATTTTTCTTTTTACTTCCCCTCCCCTGGAGACTGTGTCGGAATACCCGATTGACGTTTGAGGTCATTCTGAATCTTTCGCTTCGCTCAAGGACAAACTCCGCGAAGAATTGAATCATAACAAGACGTTAAAAAAACGAGATTCTTCGCCTGACGGCTCAGAATGACATTACGACACAGCCTCCTGGCGGGAGGGGATGAAGGGGAGGGGGATTTTCTATCTTCCGTGGTCACTTATCACCCCCACCCTGGCCCTCCCCCGTCAAGGGTGAGGGTTCTTTTTTTTACATTCTCACAATCAATTGCACTAGAACGCCCCGCTCCGGATGAAGTCGACGGCGTTGCGGAAAAGCGCCACCCCCTGCCCTTCCTCGGGGAGTTCCTCCCGGGTCCACCGGGGATGGTTGGTCCGGTGGAGGAAGGCCTCCGGGTGCGGCATGAGGCCGAACAGGCGGCCCGTCGGATCGCAGAGGCCCGCGATGGCGTCGACGGAGCCGTTCGGGTTTTCCGGATACGTCATGACGGGCTCTTTGCACCGGTCGTCGCTGTACTGGAGGGCGATCAGGTTTTCGCGGTAGAGGCGCTCCAGGGTTTGCTCGCCGTCGACGACGAGTTTCCCCTCCCCGTGGCGGACGGGATAATACAGGCCGGGCAGGTTCTTCGTGAAAACACAGGGAGACGCGGGGTTGACCTTGAGCCGGGCCCAGCGGTCCTCGAAGCGGCCCGAATCGTTGTGGGTGAGGGTCACGGACTGGACGAACGGCTTGTCGCCGAAATTCGGCAGGATGCCGAGTTTCACCATGAGCTGGAAGCCGTTGCAGACCCCCAGAACGAGCTTGCCGTCCCGGATGAACCGGTCGAACTGCTCTCTCAGTTTTTCCGAATCCTTCCGGACGGAGGCGTGCAGAATCCGGTTGGCTCCCGCCTTGGCGGCACCCAGGTCGTCGCCGTCGAGAAACCCGCCGGGAAGATTGAGAAAATGGTAATCGTCGAGGCGCTTCTCGCCGCAGAGGAGTTCGCTGATGTGGACGATATCCACGACATCCGAACCCGCCATCCGGCAGGCGTGGGCCATTTCCATTTCACAGTTCGTTCCATTTCCCGTGATCACGATCGATCGGACAACCTTGCTCATTTTCTAAGTCCCCAAATATAAAAGATGTTTTCGTAAATCCATGTCTTCCCTCCCCTGGGAGGCTGTGTCGCAATGTCATTCTGAGCCGTCAGGCAAAGAATCTCGTTTTTTAACATCCCGTTATGATTAGATTCTTCACTTCGTTCAGAATGACCTCAAACGTCAATCGGGTATTACGGCACAGTCTCTGGCGGGAAGGGATCAAGGGGAGGGGAAATTGCGTTAAGAATTCTTCGACTTAACATCCCCACCCTGACCCTCCCCCGTCAAGGGGAGGGAACCGATAAAATAAAGCCTTCACAAAGTTTTTCTACTTTTCAAGGCTGCGTCCGGCTTTCCTAAAAATCCAGCGGCGCCTGCCAAACCTTTTTCAGGCCGGCCAGTTCCTCTTTCACCCTCTCCAGGCCGTCCCGGCCGGTCACGGTGAACAGACCGTCGGCGGTCACTTCACCCACCCGGGCGAAAACGGTCCCCTTCACGGCCTCTTCGAAGGCCGCCGCCTTGTCCGGCGAAACCGTCACGACGAACCGGCTCTGGGATTCCGAAAAGAAGATTTCATCGTCCCTCATCCCATTTTCCGCCGGAACACGATCGAGGTCCACCCGCATTCCGAGGCCGCCGGCGAAAGCCGTCTCGGCCAGGGCCACACCCAGGCCGCCGTCGGAACAGTCATGGCAGGAGGCGACCAAGCCAGCCGCAATTGCACCGGAAAGGGCCTGGTAGCGTTCCTTCGCCCGGGCCGTATCCACTTTCGGCACCGTATTCCCCACATAACCGTTCATGGCGTACCACTCGGAAGCACCCAGTTCCTTCCAGGTCTGTCCAAGCACATAGACGAGATCCCCCGGCCGTTTCGCGTCCATCGTCACGGTCCGCCTTACGTCCTCGATCTTCCCGATTGTCGAAAAGAGCAGCGTCGGCGGAATGGAGATCTTCGTATCCCCGATTTGGTAGTCGTTTTTCATGCTGTCCTTGCCGGAAATGCAGGGAACACCGTAAGTCGTCGTCACGTCGTAGAGGGCCTGGTTGGCCCGGACCAGTTGGGCGAGCTTGTAGGCCCCATCGGGATTTTTCTCCGACGTCACGGGATCGCACCAGCAGAAATTGTCGAGGCCGGCCAGTTCATCGAGGCTCCCGCCGACGGCGATCGTGTTTCTCACCGCCTCGTCGACGGCGCAGGCCACCATGTGATAGGTGTCGATGTCCCCGTAACGGGGGCAGATGCCGTTCGCCACGACAATGCCTTCGAAGCTGTCCAGAAGGGGGCGCACCACGGCCGCGTCACCGGGACCGTCGTTTGCATCGCCCACGAGGGGCTTGATGACGCTTCCCCCCTGGACTTCGTGGTCGTACTGGCGGATGACGGATTCCTTGCTGCAGATGTTGAGACGGCCGAGCATCTTTTTCAGGGCGACCCCCAGGTCTTCCGGTTCCGCAAACGCCGGGTCCTCGTAAACGGGGGGAACCCATTTCGCATTCAGTTCCATCCGGGGCAAACCATCGTGGAGGAATTCCATATCCACGTAGACAATGGTCTCCTCCCCGTAGCGGACGTGGAACCAGCCCGAATCGGTGTAGCGGCCGACGACGGTGGCCTCGCAGTCCATTTTCGCAGCCAGGGCGAGAAATTCGTCGATCTTTTCCGGATCGACGGCGATGGTCATCCGCTCCTGGGATTCGGAAATGAGGATTTCCCAGGGATTGAGGCCGGCGTATTTCAGGGGCACTTTTTTCAGATCCATTTCGCACCCCCCGGACAGGCGGGCCGTCTCGCCCACGGACGACGACAGGCCGCCGGCGCCGTTGTCGGTAATACAACGGTAAAGCGCCCGGTTTCTCGCAACCAGGAGGAAATCCGTCATTTTTTTCTGCGTGATGGGATCGCCTATCTGGACGGCCGTCACGGGGGAGCCCTCGTGGAGCTCTTCCGACGAGAAGGTCGCACCGTGAATCCCGTCTTTCCCCACGCGCCCTCCGGTCATGACGATGAGATCGCCGGGAAGAATCTCCCTCTTGTGGGTTTCCCGGTCACCGATGCGGGCGGGCATGAAGCCTCCCGTTCCGCAGTAGACCAGGGGTTTTCCCAGGTAGCGCTCGTCGAAGACGATGCACCCGTTGACCGTCGGAATGCCGCTCTTGTTTCCCCCGTGTTCCACCCCTTCCCGCACCCCCTCGTAAATCCGGCGGGGATGAAGAATCCGCTTGGGAAGCGGCTTATCGAAATCCGGTGGGGCAAAACAGAAAACATCCGTGTTGAAGATCAGCTTCGCCCCCAGGCCCGTTCCGAAAGGATCCCGGTTGACGCCGACGATCCCCGTCAGGGCACCGCCGTAGGGATCGAGGGCGGAGGGGGAATTGTGGGTTTCGACCTTGAAGACCATGTTGTAATCGTCGTTGAAGCGGATGATGCCGGCGTTGTCGACGAAAACGGACAGGCACCAGTCCTTTTCCCCCATCCGCTTCCGGATTTCCTGTGTCGACCGGCGAATGAACTGATCAAACAGGGAATCGACGACCAGCCGGTTTCCCCGGTCATCCTCGTAGTCGATCCGGGCGTTGAAAATCTTGTGTTTGCAGTGCTCGGACCAGGTCTGGGCAAGGCATTCGAGCTCGGCATCCGTGACCCGGTCATCAAGCCCCCACTGCCTGCGCACTTTCAGAACGTCTTCCCTCTTCAGGTAGTCCCGGATCGCCTTCATTTCCTCGAGATTGAGGGCGAGGACGCCTTCCGCGCTGATGGCAAGGAGGCAGTCGTCGGAAACATCGAGGTCGATGCGGGTGGTCCGGGGACGGTCTACGCCCTCTACCCGCGGAACATGCGCCGGCACATCCCGATCGGGATTCCAGTCCCGGCCGTCGATGACGACGAAACGTTCGATCAGTTCGTTGGCCAGGAGATCCGTGGCGATCTTTTCCGCTTCTTCCCGCCGGAGGTTCCCCCGGATGGCATACTGCCTCGATGTGTGGACCGGGAAAAAATCGGCCGGTTTTTTCCCGAAAAGCAGGGCGAGGGCCTCCCGGGCGGTTTTCCCGACGTTGTCCGTCACGCCGGGGCGGTAACCGACTTCGATCAGCCAGTCGAAATCCGCCACGCAGCTCCGGTTGATCGTGTAGCGTTGAATCACGGGGTCGGAAAGGGGACCGGCGGCGGCCAGTTCCAGGTCGTCCGGCGGCAGGGTCCCGTCGAGGGTGTACACCTCGACGGTGCGAACCTGCTGCACGTCCATAAAAAGATGTTCCCGTATGCGCCTCTTGATCTTTTCTCCCAAGGCATCCCGCACTTCCTCTTTAAAACCGATTTCAATCCTTTCTGCCATCTTTCAATCCCCGTCAGCCGAGTTCGGCCCGGACCACCTCCGTAATTTTTTTGCAGTATTGTTCCGTTTCCTCCCGTGTCGGCCCTTCGACCATGACCCGGCAGAGATTCTGGGTCCCCGAATAACGGACCAGGACCCGCCCACGATCGCCCAGAATCTTTTCCACCTCGGCAATCACCGCGCTGATCGCCGGAATGGCCGACAATTCGGGCCGGCTCCTCGTTTCCACGTTCATGAGCACCTGAGGATACACGGTCATGACGGCGGCCAGCTCCGAAAGGCGCCTCCCCTTTTTCTGCATGGCACCCAGGACCTGGAGCGCCGAGAGGATCCCATCTCCCGTGGTATGGTGCTGGAGAAAGATCAGATGCCCCGAATCTTCCCCTCCCAGGGAAGCTCCCCGGGCCGTCATTCCCTCCAGGACGTAGCGGTCCCCGACGTCGGTGATGACGTAATCGATCCCCATCCGCCGCAGAGCCAGGGTCAGGCCGATATTGCTCATGACGGTCCGGACAACGAGGTTGTTCGTCAGGATTCCCTCCTCCTTCATGACCCCGGCGCATACGGCCAGGATCTGGTCCCCCGTCAGGACCCGACCCGTTTCGTCCACGGCGATCACCCGGTCCCCGTCGCCGTCGAAGGCAAAACCGCAGTCGGCCTTCTGCCGGAGCACTTCTTCCGCCAGGTGTTCCGGGTGCTGGGACCCGCATTCCAGGTTGATATTCTTTCCGTCCGGTTCATGGAACAGCGTCTTGATTTCGGCCCCCAGTTCGAGAAACGTATCGGGAGCCACCCGGTACGTCGCACCGTTGGCGCAATCCAGAACGATCTTCATTCCCTCCAGGGTCTGACCCTGGGGAAAGGTCCGCTTCAGAAAAGCGATATATCTTCCCCGGGCATCGTCCATCCGCATCGCCCTGCCCAGGGCATCGGCCGGGGGCAGGTATGCCTGGAATTCGTTCCGGAGCACCATCTTCTCGATGGCCTCTTCCTTCTCGTCGGGAAGCTTGCACCCGTCACCGGCAAAGATCTTGATACCGTTATCGTAGTAGGGATTATGGGAAGCGGAAATCACGATCCCCGCATCGGCCCGGGAATTCGCCGCCAGGAAGGAAACCGCCGGCGTCGGGATCACCCCGGCCAGCGTAACCTGAACACCCATGGAACAGATTCCGGCCACCAGGGCGCCTTCAACCATATCGCCTGAGAGCCGGGTATCCTTGCCGACGATAATGTGACTCGTATGACCGGGACGGCGGAACAGGCACGCCGCCGCCTTCCCGATCCGCAGAGCCGTCTCCGCCGTCATCGGTGTTTCATTAACCCGTCCCCGTACCCCATCCGTGCCGAAAAGTTTTCCCATAGCCGCTCCTTCGATGATCCCGCCTTTACGGGGCGATCTCTTTTTCATATGTGCCGAAGCGTGTCAGGAGCGCTCCCCCCAACCCCAGAAGAATCACGAACACCTTCAGCATCCAGCCCAGGTAAGGTATCCATCCCACGAACCACAGGAAGGTCAACCCCCAGATTGTCTCCCGCATATATGTCTGCTCCGGTTTTTTCAAAACGACGAAAATGCGATGCCCGATCAGGCGCGACACGGCAATGAAGCCGATCAGGGCGCCGGCGACGGCGATGCTGATTTCCAGGGGGACGAGAACCACCCCGATCACGGAAACGGTCAGCAGAAGCGCCAGGGGAACGACCAGAATCAGGCCGAGGAGCCCCCAGAAGCCCGTCTTGTAGGGATTTTTGGCAACGGAATCCGAAATGACCCGGATCGGCTTCGGAATAAAGAGAACCACCAGGATCGCCAGGATCAGCATCCCGAGATAAAGAATGATGGATACGATGGCGAAAAGCCACGACCATCCATTCCAGTCGCTGTTGAGAACCGTCGCCAGGATTTCGGAGAAATTCGATGAATTGACTTCCGTCAGGGACCCGTAGACCTCCGATCCGCCTCCCCGGGCAATCACACCGCCGATGGAAATGACATTTCCGCCGACGATCGCCGATGACGCCAGGACGACCGAGTCGCCCACGGATACGACATTCCCGTCGGCAACACCGTAAACGGTCACCTGGCCGCCGACGGCGATGACATGGTTTACCTTCATTCCCTCTTCAACGGTCACGTCGTCTCCGAATCGGATAATATTCCGCCCTTCCGCCGCCGCCGCGACCGGTGAAAGCAGGATGAACATCATCAACAGCAAAAGAAAAATCCTTTTTCTGATCATTCTTCAACCCTTCATTCAAACATCTCACGCACTCCGCTCTTTTCTGTGCCGCAGGTATTCAATCACCCCCGGCATGATCGAGAGAATGATAATACTCAAAATTACCAGAGAAAAATTCCTCTTTACAACCGGCAGGTTGCCGAAATAATAACCGCCCAGTACAAAGAACAGGACCCAGGCGATGCCGCCCGTGATGTTATAGACGATAAAGCGCACATAGGTCATGCTGCCGATTCCGGCCACGAACGGCGCGAAAGTCCTCACGATCGGGACAAACCGTGCCAGGACGATCGTCTTCCCCCCGTATTTTTCATAAAAGCGGTGCGTTCTGTCCAGATATTCCTTCCGGAAGAAACGCCCCCTCTCTTCATGAAAAACCTTCGGTCCCACGAAGTGGCCGATCGCGTAATTGACCGTATCCCCCGCTATCGCCGCCAGGCACAGGGTGATCACCAGCAGCTCGACATTGAGAGCCCCCGCGGCGGCAAAGGCGCCGACGCCGAACAGGAGAGAATCCCCGGGGAGAACAGGCGTGACCACCAGTCCCGTTTCACAGAAAATGATCAGGAAAAGGAGGAAATAGGTCCAGATGCCGAAATACTCGATGATGGGACTCAGATACCGGTCAAGGTGGAGCAGTAAATCAACAATGAAAATGAACCAGTCCATGAAAAGAGTCCGTTTGTCGTCTTATTTTATTGATCTTTTCCCTGCGTGGGGGCGTAGTATAAGGAAGGATAGGCGGCCTGTCAATGGGAATTACTAAAATTCTTGTTTTGCTTTCCGATTGAAAATAACAAGCAATTCAAATAACTTATACCGTCACAACGAGGCCGGCAAAGGAGAGGCCTTCATTTCGCGATCGATCTTGTTTCAGGATGTCCCGTTTGCCTGATCAATTCACTTCATCAAGCAATA
>JAGVTI010000066.1 GCA_019136935.1 Deltaproteobacteria bacterium | reverse complement strand
AAGCATGTAGTGAAGCAGCCCTCCGACCTTAACCAGCGGATCGTAAACGGCGACGGCAATACAGGAACCCAGCGCAAAAGTCACCAAGACGTCATCGGGGTTATTGCTGACCTTCAGCTCTGAAATTCCAACAATCAAATCGGCCATAAATTCTATTTCCGATAAACACTCGGTTCAATGTAATTAAAAGGATGCGTCAGCCCCGTCAAACTTTCCGAATGACCGACAAATAAATAACCGCCCTTATTCAGAGTCTGATAAAGGCGGTTGACCAACATTTCCTGAGTGGGTTTGTCGAAATAAATCATCACGTTCCGGCAGAAAATGACATCGGAAGCAAAATCGGCGGGAGGGAAGTCCATCAGGTTGAACCGCAAAAACCGCACCATATCCCGAATTTCTTTCTTGACCTGGTAAAAACCGACCCACTTTCCGGATCCGTAGCGGAAATACCTCTTTAAGATCTGATCGGAAACGTCTCTCATGCGTTCCCTGGGGAAAATACCCCGGATTGCAGCGGCCAGAACCCGCGTCGAAATATCCGTGGCCAGAATCGCAACCGAGGCCGCGTTTTCTCCCAGGAGTTCCTTGGCGGTGATCGCCAGAGAATAGGGTTCCTCCCCGGAAGAGCACCCGGCGCTCCAGATCTGCAAACGGGCGTTTTTTCTTCCTTCGTTCCGGACGGCCGCCATGTCGGGGAGCACGGACCGCAATTTCCTGAAATGACCGGATTCCCGGAAGAAATAGGTCAGGTTCGTCGAAAGCGAATCGATCATCATCACCAGTTCATCCTGGCCTTCAGCGGTCGTCACATAACGGTAATAATCGGAGAAAGAGGAAAAATTTCCCCGCCTGAGGCGTTTGCCCAGCCTGGCCTTGACCAGTTCTTTTTTCCCGTCGTGCAGGTTGATGCCGCACTGCTCGTATACAAGGCGACTGATTTTCTGGAAGTCACTCTCCTTAAGTTCCATCGTCATCATATCTGTTCTGTGTTCCGAGGTATTTTCGATCGGTGATCCAATACGGACAGTTATGACAAGCAAAACACGAACCACTTTGCCACATTCACACGTGGCTCATGCTCATCCGTCCAGGTGCTCCGCCGGCCCCATTGCGGCGCTACAGGCCATGTTTGCCTTTTTGAGCCATGACCTGAATCATATCCCGAACCTCATCCTTTTTCAGAATATTGTCCATGTCACTGGAAGATATGGCAGAAAAACCGAAATCCTGCAGCAAGCGCTTGATTTCAAACAACGGGATCTTCAAGTTTTTACCGAGGCCGAAGGATTGAATCTTGCCTTTCTTGACCCACCGATACACGGTGACCCGGCTGATTCCGAAAAGGTCGGCGACTTCTGATGTCGAATAAAATGTTTTTCCCATAGCATTCCGGCACTTTGCCGTTATCGTCTAAGCGTTTCAAAAAGCGTAGGGAGTACAGGATTCCCGGATTTCCGGATTTTTCCCGGAGAAGCTTTGGCATGATCCCGGATCGCTCCTCTCTTCTTTCAGAAAACGACCTATACGAGCATCTTCTCTTCAATGACGGCCATCTCTTCATCCGCCAGAACCAGATCGATATCGAGCAGAATTTTCACGCCCGACCCCGTCTTGGCCATCCCCAGAATAAATTCCGTTTTTAACTTCGTACCGAAGGAAGGAGTGTCTTCGATGTCACCGTTTTTGATGTTCATCACTTCCGAGACGGAGTCCACAACAATTCCCATGGCGATTGTCTTGTTCACGTTGGTGATTTCGACAACGATAATACAGGTCCGCTCCGTGTAATCAATGGCTTCGATTCCGAACTTGAGGCGCAGATCGACGACGGGAATCACTTTTCCCCTCAGATTGATCACTCCCTTAACGTACTCGGGTGTCTGGGGAACATGCGTGATCGGCATCATGCCGATGATTTCCTTCACCTTGAGAATGCCGATGCCGTACTCCTCCCCCCCAAGAGAAAAAGTCAGATACTTCCCTTCCCGGTCTGTTCCTGACTTTCTGACCTGGCTGACGATCTCATCCACGTTTTGCATTTTTCACCTCGCATAAATTGGGTGTACCGGAAAACCCTCTGCACTTTTCACCTTTGAAAGATGAGAGATTTCTGCTAAGGAAGAAAATTATGTTTTGATTCACTCTGTTACCATTT
>JAGVTI010000268.1:4006-4569 GCA_019136935.1 Deltaproteobacteria bacterium | reverse complement strand
GGATATCCTGGTTCTGGTTTCTGGGCACTTCCTACCTGACCCAACTGCCCAATTATACTAAGGATATCCTCCATGGGTCGGAAGGGGTTGTAACGTTACTGTTGACCATGTTTTCCATCGGTATCGGCATTGGGTCTCTTCTCTGCGAGAGGCTTTCCGGTCATAAAGTTGAACTGGGCCTGGTACCTTTCGGATCGATCGGGCTGACCGTTTTTGGTCTTGATCTCTTCTGGGTACACCGGACACCGATTCCGACGGAAGGACTTATGACCCTGCAGCAGTTCATGGCAACGCCCGGTTCTCTAAGAGTCCTGATCGATCTGGTTATGATAGGCATATTCGGCGGATTCAACATCGTTCCTCTTTACGCGCTGGTGCAGCTGCGCACCAAAACTCAAAATCGAGCACGAGTCATCGCGGCGAACAACATCCTGAATGCCTTTTTCATGGTGCTGGCCAGTCTGCTTGCGATAAGTCTGATCGGTCTGTCCGGTCTGACGATTCCACAGTATTTTCTGGTGCTGGTTTTGATGAACTGCTGTGTCGCCGCTTATATCTACAAT
>JAGVTI010000268.1:1807-3966 GCA_019136935.1 Deltaproteobacteria bacterium | reverse complement strand
CGTTTTCTCATCTGGATGCTCACTCATACCATGTACCGGGTGCAGCACCGGAATTTCCACTTCATCCCGGACGAAGGTCCGGCGGTCATCGTCTGCAATCATGTGAGCTTGGTGGACGGCCCGTTGATCGCCGGAGCGTGCCGGAGGCCGATTCGCTTTGTCATATTCGAACCGATCTATCGGATGCCGGTCTTAAACTTTATTTTTAGAACCGGCAAAGCCATTCCCATTGATTCGCAGCAACGTAACTCTGAGGTCTATAACAGAGCGTTTGACCTGATCGCTCAGGCACTGGATGAAGGTGAGCTAATCTGCATTTTCCCGGAGGGCAAAATGACATCCGATGGTGAAATCGATTTCTTCCGACCCGGCATTGAAAAGATCGTTAACCGCTCACCGGTCCCGGTCATCCCCATGGCCCTCCGGGGTCTTTGGGGCAGTTTTTTCAGCAACAGAGGTGGCTACGCCTTGACCCATCGGCCCCGACGCTTCTGGTCGAAAGTCGAGATTGTTGCCGGTCTGCCGGTCGCGCCGCAGGAAGTGACGGCCCATGGATTACAGGAGATCGTGCAGGAGTTGCGGGGCGAATATCCATGAGAGCCGGTTTACCGGTCTTGGGTCATCGAACGAAATGTTCTGTTTTTATTTAATTATTAGGAGGATGGTTATCATAAAACAGAGTGCTGATAACTTTGCGAATGGCAATAATATATTCAAGTCATTTCGTAATCGAATCATCTGGCTGATCGGTCATATATATTTTCGTTCATTAACCCTGGAAGGGGTAGAGAATTTGCCTCCGCAAGGGTTGATAATCTTTGTATCCAATCATCGAAATGGAGCGGCTGACGGTCTGGTTGTCAAAACTCTTTTCCCCCGCACTTTTTTGATTGTTGGTACGAATTTCACCAAATTTTTCTATACCCGGTTCCTACTTAAGGGGAATGTGGATATTCACCGGGCGCCGAGGCATGACACGGAAAGACTGTTTAATCAGCACCAGATGGCTGTTGCAGCCCATCGGGCGTCTGCAGGAGAAGCGGTTGTCATGTTTCCGGAAGGGACGAGCAAGCTTGGGCCATCTCTGTTGCCGCTCAAAAAGGGACTTTTCTATCTCTGCAGGGATATTGTTCTGGCAGCACAAGGTCAGCCGGTATTCCTGGTTCCGTTGGGGTTGCATTATGAACGGGGATGGGTTTTCAGGAGCGCGGCATTGGTTAGAATCGGCGAGGCGAAACTGATAAAAAACACGGATATGACCGATGTGGATTGTTTTATGAAATGGCTTGACGGCATTATGCGTCAGGTTACGATTAATTACGCCGACAAAAAAGAGCAAGTCACAGCGGAACGCTTTGCCGCGTTTTCTTCATCTTATTGTCGGCATTTCTCACATGAAGAGATTTGCCGCCTTTTCGCAGCAGGCGATGTGCCTTCCAAGCTGACTGACGAATACCTGAGAATAATGCAGGAAACAGAGCCCCAAACGCATTGTGAATCCCTGCTTATCCATGAAAATCACCTCTGGAGAGGGCTGGCGTTGCTGATAATTCTTACTCCGCTGGTGGCCGTTACCTTTATCCTGAATTTTCTCCCTGCCGGTACATCCTGGCTTGCGGCCCGGTCACTGGCCGATGACGACAACGTGATTACACTTTGGCGTCTTCTCACAGCGATACCGCTCGTGCTTCTTGAATGGCTTGCGGGCCTGGTTTTTCTTTTTCTGTTCTGCAGTGCCGGTACCGCGGCAATGGCTGCAGCATTATATCTGGTGGTAACGGCGGCGGGAATCCAAGTCTATCATCCCTGGAAATGCCTTTTAATAAAAACCGTCAACCAGTTTACCAGACCGGTACAGGATATCCGAAATCTGATTCAGAAGATAAGACAATGGTGCAGAAACAGGAAAACGATAAAATAAAAATACCCGGTTACTTCAATAAAATCCTGCTTCATGAAATCTTCATGACCGGTCTTTTTGTGCAACTTCTCATCAGGCTTGTTATCTGCGGCACGTTGTGGACATGGGTTCTGATCTATACTGCAGTTCTCATGATTTACATCGGTTTCATTCACCAGGGCATCATTACCATGTCCCCGCTGATTAACCGCTTGAGGTTGATCACCAATATGATCATCATGAACATCGCCTTCACAAG
>JAGVTI010000268.1:0-1793 GCA_019136935.1 Deltaproteobacteria bacterium | reverse complement strand
GCTCTGGGGAAAACACCACAGGACAATCGGTTGATGATGATCGATCAGTTCATTGTCGGGTCGGACCTTTCCCTCTGGGTTCAAAGATTCTACAGCAAACCGCTTACGGAAATCATGAGCATCGGTTACATGCTTTTCATCCTCTTTCTATTTCTCACCTTCATTTTGTACAGCTTCCGGGCTGACCTGAATAAACTGAGCCGCTTCTGCCTGGGTTTATTTATCCTGTATGGCATCGGCATTTCCGGGTACAGTGTTGTTCCGGCGCAAGGACCTTATATTTTTCTTGCCGACGAATATAGCCGTCCCTTGGAAGGATATCTCTTCACTGAGCTCAACCGGCTGATGGTCGCCTTCGGCTCGTCCGCCTATGATGTCTTCCCCAGCCTCCACGTGGGGGTGGGCTTGTTTCTGCTGATGTTTTACAGACGGTATGATCGGCCTTTTTTTTCATGCTATTTATTACCGTTTGTGCTGCTTGTCATGTCAACCATTTACCTGCGGTACCATTACGTCATCGATCTTGTCTGTGGCGTGATGCTTTCACTGGCCTGCTTCCATCTTGGCGACTATGTGTTTAAAAAGATTTCCGATGAAAGCAGGGATCATTCAATATCTAAAACTTAAACGGGGGAGAAGACATGTACTTAACGGATTTTTCAACGATTACAGGGATTGAAGAAGAAGGGGGGAAAGGCAATGTGCCCCCCGGTTTCGTTATTGGCGCATCTTTCTACCGCGATTATTACCCGCCGCCACCGCAATTCGCTTTCACGGATGACGCCAAACTGGATTACCAGTGTGCAGAAATGCGAGCTTGCATCAAGGGGCATGAGCCAAAGGCAGATTTGGCGCCACAAGTCCTCGAAATGATCAATCATCTTCGATTAACAGGGCGTTTCGCTGTGCGATCATCATCAACCTTCGAAGACCTCGCATCGGCCGCCTTCGCCGGACAGCATGAAACATATCTGAATGTCCCCGCCCCGGAAATATGGGATAAAGTCAGACTGTGCTTTGCCTCCCTTTGGCAAAAACATGCTGTGCTCTATAGAAATCACCATGGGTTTGATCAAAGTGAAACATCCATGGCGGTAGTAGTCCAACAGATGATCGATCCGGATGTGGCCGGTGTTGCTTTTTCCGTCGATCCGGTCGGCGGCAATCTGTCCCACATTTTAATCGAAGCCAATTACGGACTCGGGGAATCCATTGTCGGCGGCGAGACGGTGACCGATTCATGGATTGTTGATAAAAACAGTTGGAATATTGTGGAGAAACGCATCAATCGGAAAGAAAAAAAGACGATATCCGGTTCTCTCAACGGGATTCAATACATACCCATAGATCCGGACTTGCAGGAAAGGCCCTGTCTGAACGACGAACAGGTGGTAATGGTTGCACAAGCAGTCAGAACCATAGAACAACGCTTTGGAAGTCCGGCCGAATCGGCGGAGCGCTTTCCGGAACCGCTGACTCCCCTGACCTGGTCCTACGTTGAAGAGGCTTTCGGAATTTCTCTGGAATTCTCTCTGAGAATGATGGGCGTTTCTCTGCCGGCACGACCGTGGTTTGCGCTGATTGATTCCTATGTCTATGGAAACCAGAATGCCGTAGAATTGTTAGCCCAATTCCGTCCTCTGGATATGAGCAGCCTGAAACGTCTGGAAGAGCAGGTTCCGGAGATGCAGGCGCGCTTTCAATGGATTGTTGATCTGCCTCAGCGGTGGTTGCGTGATTTGGACGTTTATCTTTTGAACATCGGGCGCCTCAACAGTGCTGATTTCCGACGG
>JAGVTI010000146.1:561-10245 GCA_019136935.1 Deltaproteobacteria bacterium | reverse complement strand
CTCGGCCGACGATCCGTCCATGCACAGTTCCCAGAACGAACAGGACAACCGCAACTATGCGAAGTTCGCCAAGGTTCCCATGCTGGAGCCCTCCGACAGCCGGGAGGCGAAAGAATTCATCAAAATCGCCTTCGATCTGAGCGAACAGTTCGATACCCCTGTGTTTCTGCGGACAACGACCCGGGTGGCCCATTCCAAGTCCATTGTCGAGCTGGAAGACCCGGGTGCCTGGGAGGATAGGACGGCGATCAGAATCGATGCGGCGAAGTACGTCATGGTACCCGGCAACGCCCGGGTGCGCCGTCAGGCGGTGGCAAGAAGGATGGAAGCCTTGAGGACATATGCCGAATCGTCTTCCCTGAACCGGGTCGAGATGAACGGCACCGACGTCGGGATCATTACCTCCGGCATGCCTTACAATTACGCAAAAGACGCCCTTCCCGAATGTTCGTTCCTGAAGCTGGGGATGGTCTACCCCCTGCCGGAGAAACTCATCCGTGATTTCGCGGCGAAGGTCAGGAAACTCTACGTGGTCGAGGAACTCGATCCCTTCCTGGAAGAACAGATCAAGGCCATGGGGATCGACGTGACGGGAAAGGCGGTTCTTCCCTTTGCCGGTGAATTGGATCCGGGTCTCGTGGAGAAGGCGATCCGGGGCGGCGCCGGAGCCGAAGCCGTCATGGCGATTCCGGATGTGCCCCCGCGGCCGCCCAATCTCTGTCCCGGTTGTCCTCACCGGGGCGTGTTCTACGTTCTGGGAAAACTGGGGGCCTTCGTGGCAGGGGATATCGGCTGTTACACCCTCTCCTACATGAAACCCCTCGAAGGGCTCCATTCGACGGTTTGCATGGGGGCGAGCATCAGCATGGCCCACGGCATGAGCAAGGCTCTCAGGGACAAGGGAAAAGGCAAGGTCGTCGCCGTGATCGGCGATTCGACCTTCGTTCATTCGGGCATGACGCCGCTTCTGAACATGGCCTACAACCGAAGCGAAGCCGTCGTCGTCATCTGCGACAATTCCACGACGGCCATGACGGGCATGCAGGAACACCCCGCGACGGGATTCACTCTCCAGGGGCAGCCGACGAACAAGCTCGATTTCGCCGCCCTGGCCAGGGTTTTCGGCATTGATAATGTGCGGACCGTCAATCCCTTCGATCTGAAACAGGTCAGGAAGGCCATGAAGGAAGAACTGGCGAGCGACGGTCCCTCCGTCGTCATCGCCCAGAGCCCCTGCGTGCTGTTCCGCCGGGCGAATCCTGCAATCGGGAAACCCCTCCGGGTCGATTCCGAGAAGTGCAACGGCTGCCGGCTCTGCCTCGGACTGGGTTGCTCCCCCATCTCCTGGCGGCCCTTCTCGAAAATGGAGGAAGGGACCTATCGGAAAAAGACGAAAACCCAGGACGGAATCGCCGTGATCGAAAGCGCCTACTGCACCGGCTGCACCCTCTGCCGGCAGCTCTGCAAGGCCGGGGCGATCGTGGAGGAGGAGTAAGCCATGGAAAATCAGGTAACCAGCATCTATATGGTCGGTGTCGGAGGGCAGGGGATTATCCGGGCCAGCGACATCCTGTGTGAAGTCATCATGAGGGCGGGTCTGGATGTCAAGAAAAGCGAGGTCCACGGCATGGCCCAGCGCGGCGGCAGCGTGACGAGCCATGTCCGGTACGGGGAAAAAGTCTATTCACCCCTGGCGCCGAAAGGCGGTGTGGATATTCTCGTGGCTTTCGAAAGGCTGGAGGCCCTGCGCAACCTGGATTACGTGAAACCGGCGGGGCGGGTGATCATGAGCGATCTGGAGCTTTATCCTCCGGCGGTGAACCTGGGAACGGCCGCTTATCCGGAACAGGTTGCGGAAACGGTCCGGAGCCGGGTGGCCGACGTGAAGGAGGTCAATGCCACGCAGATCGCCGTTGCCGCCGGAAACATCAAGGCGGAAAATACGGCCCTGCTGGGTGTGCTTTCCACGTATCTCGACATCGATGAACAGATCTGGGACGCGGTTCTCCGGGAAGCCTTCCCGCCCAAGGTGCTCGACGCGAATCTGAAGGCTTTCGCGGCGGGCCGGGCGGCCTGATCGCAAAAGGCGCTGCCGGAAAACCGGAAACGGGATTGCCAGGCACGACAGGCGGAAGAACGGATGAAAGAGAGAAAAGCGACCAGAGCCGTCCATGTGGGGGACGTTCAGGTGGGGGGCGGCGCGCCCGTTGCGGTCCAGTCCATGACATCGACGGATACCCGTGACGCCGCGGCCACATCGGATCAAATTCGGAGAATGGCCGAAGCGGGCTGCGAAATTGCCCGCGTGGCCGTTCCCGACCGGGAAGCCGCGCTGGTTCTTTCGGAAATCTGCCGAAAATCCGTCCTGCCTGTCATCGCCGATATTCATTTTGACGACCGCCTGGCCTTGGAAGCGATCAACCAGGGTGTCCACGGCATCCGCATCAACCCGGGAAACATTCCGAAGGACAAGTTCAAAGGCATCGTTTCCGCCGCCAAGGTGCGTGATGTCTGCATCAGGCTGGGGATCAACGGCGGATCCCTCGAAAAAAATCTCCTTGAGAAATACGGCGGTCCGACCGCATCGGCTCTCGTGGAAAGCGCCCTGCGGAGCGTGGATCATCTCGAGGATATGGGTTTCGGAAACATCAAGGTTTCCCTCAAGTCCTCGGATGTGCCGACCATGATCGACGCCTACCGGGAATTTTCCGCGAAGAGCGATTATCCCCTGCACCTGGGCGTCACCGAGGCGGGGACGATCCTGCAGTCGGCCATCAAGTCGTCCCTGGGGATCGGCCTTCTCCTGGCTGAAGGAATCGGGGATACCATCCGGGTGTCCGTTACGGGGGACCCGGTTCAGGAAATGACCGTGGCCTGGGGGATTCTTCGGGCCCTGAAGCTCCGGGAGCGGGGACCCGAAATCATCTCCTGCCCGACCTGCGGACGCTGTGAAATCGACCTCCTGGCCCTGGTGGAGGAAGCGGAGCGGAAGCTGGCATCTCTGAAATCGCCCCTGAAAGTCGCCCTCATGGGTTGCGTCGTGAACGGTCCCGGCGAGGCGGCGGAGGCGGACATCGGCATCGCCGGCGGCAAGGGATCCGGGATGCTGTTCAAAAAGGGCCGGATGGTGCGCAAGCTCAAGGAAGCGGAATTCATCCCCGTCCTTCTCGCCGAAATCGAGAAAATGACCGGAGAAATTGCCGGCCAGTGAAATCGGCATGACATTTTCTGCGCCGGATGAGGCGCCGGATTTGTCGGCGATCCGGTGCGCGCCGTTTTCATCCGGAACCCGTGGGGTGTCCGTTCTACGGGTGTCCCATCCTGCTTAGAGCAAAGGCTGCAAGAAAACCGATGACGGTGATCAATCCGGCGAAGTCATGCGTCTGATCGAAGGCTTCCGGGATCATGGTATCGACGATCATGGCGAGAATGGCTCCCGCCGTAACCGCCGGTGGTCGTAGAAATCCTTTCGTTTCCATGGTCAGGCGGCTTTTGTGCAGAAGTATCTGGCCAGGACGCCGTCCGTGTATTCGGCAAGGTCGATTCTGAATCCCGCCCGCTGGAGCAGTCCCTCCATGATCCAGCTGAATGTCGAATGTTCGCAGCGGATGTGCCGGCTGATGTCCTCCGCCATCTCTTTTCCCATTTCCGACGCCAGCTTGTTGATCCACGCCTGAATGCTGCTTTCATAATTTTCTTCGGTGAAGACGACGTCCGCCAGAAAAAACTTTCCGTTGGGCTTCAGCATTTCCTGCAGCCTGGTCAGCGCTTTCTGTTTCCAGAAATCCGGCAGATGGTGGAGCGCCATGCTTGTCGAGACGGCGTCCAGGGGCCTGTCTGAGTGAACATATGTCAGAAAACCGCCATGACAGCAGACGATGTTGGCCAAGCCCAGGTTGCGGGCTTTCCATTCCGTATACTCCAACATGGCCGGTGAGATGTCGACGGCATACACCTTCTCGCATTTTTGTGCCGCCTGTATGACAAATGTCCCCGTGCCGCTGCCGAAATCGGCGATAATATGATTTTTTTGAAGTCCGACACCGGCGATAATCGCCTCGTTTTCGCCTTCAATGTCCCGGAATCGGCGGTGCCGGGCATCGTAGGCTTCAACCACTTCCCGGCTGGAGAAGTCTTTGCCGATGTGAATCATTTCATCGTATTGCAGTGACGGCGTGGTCACATTTGAATCATTTTTTTCGTAAACGCGGGTTAAATCGTCTTTCAATCTTTTCACCATTTCGTTGTAACGGATCAGGGACTCCGCCCGTCTTTTCCCGAAAGCCGCGATGTTTTCGGCATCTCCGGCAAGCGCTTCCCCGGCATCTTTATTTACACGCCCCGGCACAAAGCGGGATGTTTCGACCGTCTTCCGCCGCAGCGGCCGATGCAATTCCGGGTCAAAATAAATTGTCGCTCTCCCGGTTTCCGTAACCGGCATATCACTCCCGTTGCAGCCAAGCAACCATAGCGCTAAAAGGTCATTTGAACAACCCCTTAAAACAAAAGGCTGTTTCAGCCCGGTCCAGGTCCTGTTTTTGCGGATTCTGATGCACAGGGTGCATATCGCGACAAAAGGGAACCGCGCCCGGCCGTTTCCCGGGACCGGCAGGATATCCACGGGTTTGAAGAAGACGTCCTGCTAAGGAACCCGCGCCGGGAGATTGATTCCCGGAAAAACACCTTTTCTCAAGACCTTGTTCCTGCGGGGGAATTTGTATTTGACAGAAACGGGAAGCCGTGATAAAGGGACACCAACTTTGGTCGACCTTGGAAAGCCCGACCAAGTGAAGAATGAAAGGGATTTACAAATGAGTATCAACATGAACCACATCGGCGTCAATCGCAAAGGCTATTACTATTATTGCTATTCTAACGGTATAGTGCGCTTGTGAGCCGGGAATAACAGATGAAATCAAAGGCCATGGGCGCAGAGCCCATGGCCTTTCTGCTTCAGGGCCATGGGAACCCCCCATGGCTTTTTTGATTTTAAAATCGAAAGCGGAAAGGAAAAGGAAAAAATGAACATCAAGTTATCGGATGGAACGGAAATACCGGTGGAAATGCACAAGATCAAGATCGTCCAGAAGGCGCATCTGGTGCCTGCAAGGGAGCGTCTGCAGGCGATGGAGGAAGCGGGTTACAACACCTTCCTGCTCCGGACGCGCCATGTTTTTCTCGATATGCTGACCGACAGCGGGACCAACGCCATGAGCGACAACCAGCTCGGGGCCATGATGGTGTCGGACGACGCCTACGCGGGGAGCGAAAGTTTCTACCGGCTGGTCGATGCCGTGAAGGAAGTGTTCGGGTTTGATTTTCTCCTTCCCGTTCACCAGGGGAGGGCGGCGGAAAATCTCCTGGCCAAGGTATTCGTGAAGCCAGGCGATGTGGTTCCCATGAACTATCATTTTACGACGACGAAGGCTCATTTCGAACTGGCCGGCGGCACCGTGCTGGAAATCTTCACCGATGAGGCGTTGAATACCTGCAGCACCTTTCCGTTCAAGGGAAATCTCGATCTCGAAAAGTTCCGTCAGGTCATTGCAAGTCACGGATCGGACCACATTTCCTTTGTCCGCATGGAAGCGACGACGAACCTCCTGGGCGGCCAGCCCTTCTCCATGGAAAATCTGCGGCAGGTCAAAAAAATGGCGGCGGAGAACAATATCCTCCTCGTCCTCGATGCGAGCCTGATTTCGGAACAGGCCTATTTCATCCATCAGCGCGAGGCGGGTTATGAGAATACGCCGATCCTGGATATCGTCCGGGAGATGGCCGGCCTGGCGGATATCATGTACCTGTCGGGCCGGAAGAGCTGCGCGGTCCGGGGCGGTGTCATCGCCACCAACCGTAAGGATCTTTTCGAATCCATCAAGCCCTGGCTTCCCGTCTACGAAGGTTTTCTCACTTACGGCGGGATGTCGACCAAGGAAGTCGAGGCCATGGCCGTCGGCATGCGTGAAATGACCGATCTGGGTGTGGCCGGCTGTTCGGCGGACATGATCCGGCATTTCGCCCACCGGCTCATCGACCGGGGCGTTCCGGTGGTGACCCCTCCGGGTGGCCTGGCCTGCCATATCGATGCGACGCGCTTCCTGCCGAACCTGCCGCAGTCCAAATACATCGCCGGCTCCCTGGCCGCCGCCATGTATCTTGCCTCGGGCGCCCGGGGTATGGAGCGGGGGACCCTTTCCACGGACCGGGATCGTGACGGCAACGAGGTCTTCTCCGATCTCGAACTGCTGCGCCTGGCCGTTCCGCGCCGGACTTATACCATTTCGCAGATCGATTACGCCGTGGACCGCCTGACCTGGCTGCACCGGCATGCGGACTTGATCAAGGGCCTCACCTTTGTGGAGGAACCGCCGATCCTGCGATTCTTCTTCGGAAGACTCAAGGCGATCGACAACTGGGGGCAGGATCTGGTTGAGGCATTCAGGAAAGATTTCGGCGATGAACTTTAATCGAAAGGAACCGGCATTGCGGATTGCGAGGTCGTTTCATTTGTGCCCCACCGGACGGCGAACGGATACCGGCCCGCTTCCCAACGGGATTTTGGGTGCATTCTGACGCCGGTTATGATAGCTTTTAACGGCGCCTTGTTCCACCTGCGCAAGGGGAAACAGGGCGCCGTAAGCGATCATTTACCAAGGAGGCGTCATGCGCTATTCGAATTTCTTTCTCCCTACCGTTAAGGAAGTCCCCTCCGATGCGGAGATAGCCAGCCATCAACTCATGATCAGGGCCGGCATGATGAGAAAACTGACCAGCGGCATTTATTCCTACCTGCCCCTGGGACTCAAGGTTATCCGGAAAGTGGAACAGATCGTCCGGGAGGAGATGAACCGGGCGGGGGCACAGGAGGTCTTTCTCCCCGCGGTCCAGCCCGCGGAATTGTGGCAGGAATCGGGCAGGTGGGTCTTCTACGGCAAGGAACTGCTCCGTTTCAAGGACCGCCACAACCGGGACTACTGTCTCGGGCCCACCCACGAAGAAGTGATCACCGATCTCGTGCGCAACGAGATCAAGACCTACCGCCAGCTTCCCCGCAACCTCTACCAGATCCAGACCAAGTTCCGTGACGAGATCCGTCCCCGTTTCGGCGTCATGCGATGCCGGGAGTTCGGCATGAAAGACGCCTACAGCTTCGATGCCGACAACGACGGCGCGGACCTCAGCTACCGGAAGATGTTCGATGCCTATCACCGGATTTTTTCCCGCTGCGGCTTGATGTTCCGGGCCGTCGAGGCCGACACGGGTTCCATCGGGGGCAGTTCCTCCCACGAATTCATGGTCATGGCCGAAAGCGGCGAAGACGGCGTCGTCTACTGCGACGGCTGCGCCTATGCGGCGAATCTGGAAAAGGCGGAGATTCCCAAGCCCGAAGACACGGCGGCACCGGCAGGGGACGTGCTTCCCCTGGAAGAGGTGCATACGCCCGAGGTGCGGACTATCGAAGAGGTTTGCGCCTTTCTGGGGGTGACGCCGCAGGATGTGGTCAAAACCCTGATTTTTAACGCCGACGGAGCTGCCGTGGCTGTCCTGGTCCGGGGAGACGAGGAAGTCAACGAAATCAAGGTCAAGAATTTTCTGGGTTGCGATGAACTGGAACTGGCGGGAGACGACATGATCCTTGCCGCGACGGGATCGCCCCGGGGATTTGCCGGCGCTGTCGGGATCAAGACCCGGATCGTCGCCGATTATTCCATCATGGGCATGCGGAACATGGTCATGGGGGCGAACCGGGAGGACTACCATGTCAAAAACGTCAATCTTGACCGCGATTTCCGGGTCGGCGCCTTTGCCGACCTGCGTGTCGTCCGGGAAGGCGATGTCTGTCCCCGCTGCGGGGGTTCCCTGACCTTTGCCCGGGGAATCGAAGTGGGCCACGTGTTCAAGCTGGGAACCAAGTACAGCAAGGCTTTGAAGGCCGTTTATCTGGACCGGAACGGCAAGGAACAGATCATGATCATGGGGTGTTACGGGATTGGGACCACGCGAACCGTCGCCGCCGCGATCGAACAATACCACGACGAAGACGGCATCGTCTGGCCCATGCCGATTGCCCCCTTCCAGGTCATCATCACGCCCGTGAACATCAACGAGGAGGCCCTGGCCAAAACGGCGGAGGATCTCTACCAGGCCCTCACGGAAAGAGGTGTCGATGTCCTTTTCGACGACCGGGACGAGAGGGCGGGGGTCAAGTTCAAGGATGCCGACCTGATCGGTATTCCCTATCGCGTGACGATCGGGCCCAAAAAGCTTGCGGAAGGAAAAATCGAGGTCAAAAACCGCAAAACCGGTGACGTGTCGAGTGTCGATCTTGCCGGAGCGGCCGATTATCTAGCGTCGGCCGTCAAAGCGGACCTGGATCGGGCGATGTAGAGTATAGGGCTCTAACGACCTTGTCTCCGTGTCATTCGAGTTAAAGAATCGCTATGCTGCGAATTACCGATATCCTTGATCAAGCCGGAACCTATCTGACTCCGCAGGAGTTGGAAATTATTGAAAAGGCTTACATTTTTTCCGCAACGGTTCATCAGGGTCAGGTGCGTCTCTCCGGCGAACCCTATCTGACCCACCCGATGGAGGTGGCGGGAATCCTCGTCGGGATGGAGGTCGATCCGGCGACGATCGTGACGGGACTCCTCCATGATACGGTGGAGGATACCCTGGCGACCCTTCCCCAGATCGAAGAGGCCTTCGGGAAGGATGTCGCCTTTCTGGTCGACGGCCTGACCAAAATCGGCAAAATCACCTTCGGCAGCAAGGAGGAAAGGCAGGCGGAAAATTTCCGCAAGATGATCCTCGCCATGTCCACGGACATCCGGATTCTCCTCGTCAAGCTGGCGGACCGGGTCCATAACATGAGGACCCTCGAGTTTCATCCTCCGGGGAAACAGAAGGATATCGCCAAGGAAACGATGGAAGTCTTCGCCCCCCTGGCGAACCGTTTGGGGATCAACTGGATGAAGATCGAACTGGAAGACCTGGCGTTTCGCTATCTGAATTACGAGGATTACAGCGACCTGTCCAAACGGGTTGCCAAGAAAAAGCAGGAACGGGAACGCTACACGGAGGAGGTACGAAAAATCATTGCCGAGGAAATCGCGAAGTACGGCCTGAAGGGCGAGGTGGAGGGCCGGGCGAAGCATTTCTACGGCATCTATAAGAAGATGCAGGAACAACGGATCAATTTCGACGAAGTATACGATCTGACGGCTTTCCGCATCATTCTCGACTCGGACAAGGAAAGGGACTGCTATGAGGCCCTGAGCATTGTGCACTCCCACTGGAAACCGATTCCCGGACGGTTCAAGGACTATATCGCCATTCCCAAGGTGAACAACTACCGGTCCCTCCATACGACGGTCATCGGTCCTTACGGGGAAAGGGTGGAGATCCAGATCCGGACCCGGGAGATGCACGAGTGGGCGGAGGAGGGGATCGCCGCCCATTGGCGGTACAAGGAAAAGCGTTCCCTTTACCAGGGGAGCGACGAAGAGCAGATCAAGAAACTCCGTGAACTCCTGGAGGTGCAGAAAGACCTGACCAACCCCCGGGAATTCATGTCCAACCTGAAGCTGGCCCTGTTCCCCGACGAGGTGTACGTGTTTACGCCCGACGGGGATGTCCGGTCTTTTCCCAAGGGATCGACCCCCATTGACTTCGCCTACAGCA
>JAGVTI010000146.1:0-555 GCA_019136935.1 Deltaproteobacteria bacterium | reverse complement strand
CCAGAACGGGGACACCGTTGAGATCATTACCAAGGCAGGAACCCACCCCAGCAAGGACTGGCTCAAGTATGCCGTTACTTCCCGGGCCAGGCAGAAGATCAAGAACTGGATCAACACGGAAGAACGGATCAAAAGCATCGCCTTCGGGCGGGATCTTCTGGAAAAGGAGTTCCGGAAGCGGAACCTCAAGTACGGCCAGTTCATCAAATCGGATGAAATCAAGCAGTTATTCGAAGATTATTCCCTGAACTCCTTGGACGATCTGCTGGCCATGGTCGGATACTTTAAACTGTCACCGAAGAAGGTCGTCAATTATGTCTTTCCGGAGCCGGAAACGGAGGAGAAAGCCGAAGAAAAAGCGGAACAGCCTGTCCGGAGCAGGGATCGGGTCAAATCCTCCGCGGGGATTTCTCTCACGGGAATAGAAAACATCATGGTCCGTTTCGGCAAGTGCTGCGACCCCATTCCCGGCGACGATATCCTGGGTTTCGTCTCAAGGGGACGGGGCATAACGGTCCACAAGGCCGATTGTCCGAATGTCCAGGGGGCGGAACC
>JAGVTI010000136.1 GCA_019136935.1 Deltaproteobacteria bacterium | reverse complement strand
ATATTCGGGCCGTAGATCGTCGGATCGCCGTAATCAAGAATGGACACGGTCTTCCCTTCCCCGACGGACTTGCGGATGATGCGGGAAATTTCCTTCACTTCCTCCAAGCCCTCCCGGCGATCGCCGTCGCTTCTCATAAAGGCTTTGTGAACCGAAAGGGTCCCCCTGTGAATTTCTTTTCCGTCAAGCAGACCGGGAAATTGTACGGCAACCCGATCCATACAGAAGATGACCGACGATTTTTGGATGGTGTTGAGTGCGCGAAGGGTGATGTTGTCCGGATCACCGGTACCCAGGCTGACCAGGTACAGCTGGGTTTCCGGTTTTTCCTGCGCAACGGCGACAGGAGAATAAACCGCCGGCATCACGGAAAAAAGAAACCATATGGCCAGGATGATCTTGATCTTCTTCAAGGTTTCACGGCCCATAAACCCAACGCATCGAGAACTCTCCTTTTTCTTCATGATCAACCTCCCTTGAATCGGCTTCACGTCCCTTCATTCCGCGTGATATGGCCAAAAGGCGCACCCGCCCGTTTGAATCCGGCTTACCGACGTCCCAACCACGACTTTTTACGAGGTCGTCATTTTTGCCGGCCATGTAAAAAGTCGGTCAAGCCGGCATGCCGGACTTGGAGGCGGTGTCGCAATGTCATTCCGAGGTGTGGTGTTTCGCTCAAGGATTACGGAACGTCTTATGAGTTTACCCGGCTTCGTCAAAATCCGTTTTCATGCAGCCGCCCTATTTCGCGATCTGTATCCACGACCCCTCATCCCCCCGAATCAGGGTGTAGGTTGAAATCCCGGCCCGGTTTAACGCCTCCCGGTAAAGTTCGCGATGATCGGCAAATCTCCCCTCTTTTCCGTCTTCCTGTCGCTCCGGATTCCTTTTTTCCATCTCCTCCCTGATCTTCCGGTACAACTTCCCCGTACCCATACCGCCGCCGACATAGGCCTTCCCCCCCGGCTTAAGAACGCGGTGGATCTCGCTGAAAGCCCGGGATTTGTCCTCCCAGAAAAAGAGGGAGCCCCGGCTGATGACAAGATCCACAGAATTGTCTTCCCGTGGAATGTCATGCACGTCCCCCAGGATGGTACGGACACGATTCTGCAGGCCGGCTCCCACCACGTTCATGTAGGCGATCTCCAGCATCTCGGGAGATTTATCCATCAAATAAAACTCCAGGTCGGTCAGACCGGCGAGGGCGATTCCCAAGTATCCCCCGCCTGTCCCGATATCGAGGCACACCCCAGCGGTAATCCCCGTCCGGGCTCTGATCTGTCCGGCGATGACCGGATAAACCGGAGCGAATACCTCGCGGGCCACCCGATCGAACTCCCTGATATTCATATCCATTCTTCTACCCCAATCTCGAAAGTGACAAACCGCTTCCACGCCGCAGGCTAACCCTTGTCCCACCAGAGGACGGCCCAACGGACGCGCCTGGCGTAGTCGAGCATCCATCGCCCTCCCCGGCACAGAAGGTGCCTTTCCATGTACTCCAGGAAATGATCTTCTTCCTCCCGCGTCAAGTCCCGGAACATCCAGCGGACAGACTCCACGGCCTCTTCACGGGTATCGTAGATGTCCTGAATCTTCTGATCGATGAAATCGACCTTGGCATAAATGCCCATCTGGTACAGGAGATTGTAGTTGTAAATATAATCCGGACCGACCTTGAGTTCCCGGCCTAAGGCGGTGTACGCGTTTCTGTCGTGGGGCCCGTCACCGACGATCGTGACAATGTAAACCCGTTTACGCGCCGCTTGATCCAATTTCTCAATGCCGCCCTGAAGGTCCTCCACAACCAGCGACCGGGACGCAATGGCCACGTCATGAATCCCGATGCCTGCCTGCCGCCAGTCATCCTCCCAACGGGCACAGAGGGTCCGGATATTGCGGATGCCTCGCGCGGTGCACTGTTCACGCAGAATGGAAATCATCTTTTCGGAAAAATCGACGGCCGTGATGGATCCGACACGGTCGGACAGGGGAAGCGCAAGGGTTCCGCCGCCGCAGCCCATATCGAGAACACTCCAGTTCGGACGAGGTTTCATGATTTTGAGGAAATTCCGGGCATAATCGGTCCGGGCGACATGCTTCGCAAAGGAGGGGGCCCGGCCGTCCCAGAATTTCGGCTGGCGCGCCGGAGAATCGCCGTTCGTCCTCAT
>JAGVTI010000117.1 GCA_019136935.1 Deltaproteobacteria bacterium | reverse complement strand
TGGCTGCCCAGCAAGCTGCCCTGCAGACCGCCGTAGTAAACCGTAGGCCGGTTTTTCTTGTCTATCTTTGATCTTACGGCAAGAATTTGCTGAACTTTTTGATCGAAATACCGGTTGTATTTGTCCGCCCGGGTTTTCGCATCCGGTCCCAGTAAATCGCCGAACAGGGTGATCTGTTGTTTGAAATTTCTTCGGTATTCCTCCAGATTCATGGGCCTTTTTTCCGGTGAGAACACACAAACGGTTTTCAATCCCGCCTTGCCGTAAGGTTCCTCCTTGGTCATGCCGGGGGTATAGAGGACAAAATCGATCTTCATTTTCAGCATCTGTTCCGGCGTCACGCCCTTGTTGGTTTGGGCGTTTCTGATTTCCGGGAACAGTTTATAGGCCCACGGCGATTGTTCCGCCATCAGGCTGATCAGGTTTCCCTTCCCGAGGGTCATGATTTTCTCCGGCGAAACGCAATGCATGCAAGCGATCCGCTGCGGGTTGACGGGCACTTCGACCCTGTTGCCGCACATATCGGTGATGATTCGATACTCTGCGGCATAAACGGCAATGCCATGGAAAGTCATCGCGATGAATGCCGCCACCATTAAAAATGACACGCTAAAAAAACTTGCTTTTTTCATTCCGTATCCTCCATGTGTCGCGTTGTTCTGCAAGCCGGGAAAATGTGATCCGGATTACCGATCCTGACATCGGACTCCCCGCCCATTATTTCCACATCTGTATCCACATGCCGTCATCGCCCGTATTGACGGAATATTTCTTGATGCCCGCTTTTTTCAATATCTCATCGTAATTGCGCTGTGCCATTTTCACAGGTCCACTGCCCTTCGGCCTGGACTGCGGATTCAGCCCCAATTCCTTTCTCCTTGCCGCAATCTGCGCCTGGATTTCCGGTGTGCCCCTGCCGCCGCCGACATAGGCTTTCCCGCCGGGAGCCAGAACCCGGTATATTTCCCTAAGACCCAGGGCGGGGTCTTTCCAGAAGGGAATCGAACCCCGGCTGATAACGAGATCGACCGATCCGTCGTCCAGGGGAATGCTGTGGACATCGGCCAGGAGGGTTCTGGCCCTGTTTTGCAGACCGTCCTCGACGATATGCAGCTTCGCCCTTTCCAGGGCATCGGCCGAAATATCCAGGAAGATGAAATCAAGGTTCGTGATCTTCGCAAGTGAGAGTCCGAGGTATCCCCCGCCTGACCCGACATCCAGGCAAACACCCTTGGTCATCCCTGTCGCTTCCTTGATTCTTTGAGCATAGTAGTCATACATGGGCGCATTGACACCGCGGGCGGTCTCGTCGTACCGCGAAACACCCGCTTTCCCTGCAGTGCCTTTGACCGGGCCGGTCTTCTCCGCTGCAAAAGCGCCATTCAATACAAACACCGTCAGAAAAATGCTCACACACACTATCAATCCTCTTAAATTCCTTTTCATGTCTCATCATCCTTCCTGTAAATTTTGATGAACCTGCAAAAAGTCCGATTGGGTCATACTGAAAAGCATAAGCGGCGAAAAATTCCTTGTGACAGGGGATCCTTCACCAACACCCAGGATGACATGGGAAATATTTCCCGACCTTTTAAGAGATCGACGCGGTAAAACCCCTTTCCGAAATTTCAACGGAAAACGACCCTGTTGATGACATCCGGCACGGTCACCTTGCGGCCCGCCATGCCGGTGATCTCCCGGGCATTGGCTGTTCCGGCGAAGAAAACAAAGATAGTCAGGCAGAATGAGATGACCGCTACATGTCTGTTTCCTTCATGTTTCCTTTTAACCATGTCCTTTCTCCCTCATGCTGTTTTTCAGAAGAAGCTGACCGCCAACTCCACCCCGATCTGACGACCGGGATCATAGTAGGCGCCGGTCACATAACGGGTGGCATAGTGCTTGTCGCCCAAGTTCCTGCCGTAGAGTGTGAAGCGAGTATCCCGGCCGAATATTTTCCAATTGTACCCTACATTGGCGTCCACCCTCGTATAGTCATCCAGATCGTAATAGGCGTCCCCCCAAATTGCCGAAGAACTGCGAGCGGACTTTTCCTTGCCGGAAACGTATACGGCGCTCAAATTGGCAAAGGCTTGCTTATGTTTGTAACTGAGGCGTGTGCTGGCAGTATGGTGAGCCATACTGCTGTTTATCTCACCATCGTCCGATGTC
>JAGVTI010000237.1 GCA_019136935.1 Deltaproteobacteria bacterium | reverse complement strand
GCATCGCCGGAAACGTGCGTTGCGGCGGGAAACATGTTTGCTCTTCGAAAAAAGGACGGCATCGTTTGCCAGCCTCTTCGATCTCCAGCCGAGTTGAACCGGAATCAAAATTGCGCGTGGTTTGATAAAATTCCTTTGATGGACCGTCTCTTCAAGCTGGCGGGATTGAAAAAACCCCAGTTTCGGACGGCGGTGGGCGTGTAATTCGCGTTCGATCAATTTGTCCCGGTTGATTTGTCTGACGCGACCATTCGGCTTAGAGGTTCGTAGCGGCTTGTAAAGGTTTCCCGGGAGAGTTTCCTGATTCTCATATGACACTGTCTGGCGAAAATGTAACAGTGAGGTATGCCATGAAAAACTCGGTTTTGAAACTTCCCTCGCATCCCCTCCGGAGGTAGGGTCATCCGGAGGGGGTGTCCGTTCCTGTTATTCCTTTTCAAAATTCCATGGGGAGGTGCGCTATGTATTTCATCATGATTTGTACATGGGAGCCGCAGGATGAGAGAGAGGTGAGAACCAGGAGAGTTACCTGGGAGTGGCCTTCCGATGTCAAGGTACTTTCCGAATTTTACGATCTTCAGGGTGGTCGAACGATTTATGTCGTTGATACGGATGCCAAAGGATTGATCGCTGCCAAGGCGGCATGGATCGATATTATCCGGTTCGAAATCTTTCCTGTTTATCCGGTCGGTGCGACGAAAGAGCAGCTGATGAAGACGTAGGCCGGTTCTGCTTCAGATATGGGATCTTCTGAGAAAGGAGGTTCGCGATGTTAGCCATGGATCTGACTCAAGAGGAGGTAAGGGCCCTCCTGGAAATACTGGAGAGATATTTCCCTGAGTTGAGGCGGGAAGTTGTCAATACGGATGACCGGGAATTTCGTCGATCCCTCAAAGTACGGGAACAATATATGAAACAGTTTATCGAGCGTCTGAAAGAAATGCAGAAGTAACGGACAAAAAAGTCAAGACCATCACCCTGTCATCCTGAAAGGCAGAGATCGAGCCGACTCTGCCTTTTACTTTGTCGTCCCTGCAAAGCTGATGAAGCGGTAAAAAATCGAAAAAGATTCGATTCGTCATCCTGAGCGAACACGAAAGATCTGATGTAACGAGATATTTTTCGTCCTCTGGAAATTTTTTTGCGATTTTGTAAATGAGGTCGGTCGTTGAGAACAACGCAATGCCTTTCGGCTCACAGGGCGAATAAAAGGGGGCCGGAGAATCAACCATCCAATTAAAAATGATGGATGTCCTGAAGAGAAAAAATCATGCCGATATTTCAACTGGCGGAAGAAATCGTCTTTCCTCCGGCGCATCTTGCATCGCATAGCGGCATTCTGGCCATTGGAGGAGATCTTTCCCCGGAAAGGCTGCTGGAGGCATACCGGCAAGGGATATTTCCCTGGTATACCGGCCAGGAACCGATTATCTGGTGGTCGCCGGATCCGAGATCCGTTCTCTTTCCCGCTGAAATCAAAGTTTCCCGCAGTATGAAGCAGATTTTACGACAGGAACGCTTCACCATTACGTTTGATCAGGATTTCCGGTCCGTGATCTCCGCTTGCCAGAAACCAAGACCGGGGCAGGATGGAACCTGGATCACCGAGGAAATGAAGGAGGCCTATGTCATCCTCCATGAGATGGGTTATGCCCATTCGGTGGAGGCTTGGCAGGGAAGTGTGATGGCCGGGGGGCTTTATGGGATTTCCCTGGGGCGATGCTTTTTCGGAGAGTCCATGTTTACCCATGTCAGCAACGCCTCCAAAGCGGCGTTCATTACGCTGGCAAAAAAACTTCTGGACCGCCGATTCGGACTTATCGATTGCCAGGTTCGGTCGGCCCATCTGGCGTCTTTGGGGGCGAGGGACATTTCTCGGCGGCAATTCACCGATCTTCTCGGGAACCTGCTCTGCTTTGAAACGCTCTGTGGCCATTGGCGTTCCTTTGCGGATCAGGTTTCTTCCAAATGAGGAGAATGAGAAGACGTATCGGGGTGCGTAATAAACTATACACTGCATATTTTTTTTCACACAGTTCAACCCTTGGAAATAAAAGAAAGTCCTTGCCGTTACGGGTCGAATTTCTGTAAACACTTTTCATATCGATAGGTTATGGTTCTTGGGGGAAACCATTCTTTTTTTGGTACGGATTGTGCTATAACTCTGGGCAAGCTCACAG
>JAGVTI010000335.1 GCA_019136935.1 Deltaproteobacteria bacterium | reverse complement strand
TATCCTCCGGCAAGCACGGATATCTTATCATCCTTCCATCACCGCAAGTCAATCCCGGATCCGCAACTTAACGAAAATTTAACAGATTCGTAACATTGCCGAAAAAGATCTTCACTATTTCAATTTCAGAATAATCAGGTATCGTTTTACAAATGTTTGCGCTGAAACCGGGTCAACCCGGATCGCCTGAACGGTAACCCAGGCAAGGTTTTTTCAATACCGGCTTAATCCCTTTGCAGGGAGAAAGGAGTCCCCCTCATGAAGATTTTCCTGAAAATATTTTCATCGTATTTAATCCTGATCCTGCTGACGATCGCGGTTCTCGATTTCTTCCTCATGCCGAAAATCAACCGGCTTATGACCGGCGGCATCGAAGAGGAAATGTCCGGTATGGCCCGGATGATGACCTTGATGCCGCGTGAAAAAATCGAGGGCGAGGTGCATGAACTATCCGGGGAATTGAACGTCAGGATCACGATGATCGATGCGGCCGGTCGTGTCCTGGTGGAATCCGATGGCGACCAGGACAGGATGGACAACCATTTGAAACGTCCGGAAATTGTCCAGGCGAAGAACGAGGGGCGGGGTAAAGCCGCCCGTTTCAGCACGACGCTTCAGGAAAGCATGCTCTATGTGGCCGTGCCGATCAAGGAGAATGGCGGCATAAAGGGTTACATCCGACTGGCCCGTCCTCTGGTCGTGGTCAGAAAATCGATCGATCATCTCAACCGGGCCTTGTATAGTACGCTCTACATCATCGCGATTCCCTCGCTGATCCTGTCCTTTGTCTTCTCCCGGAAAATTTGTTCACGTATTGCGGGTGCAGGGAAAAACAGCGGGACCGTTTGAAAACGGGGTTGAAGTGACCGGTTTGGTACGAGACTTTCTGCCGTTCCTTTCCATTTCCGGGCGGGAACGCTGGTTCATCCCCCTCCTTTCGGATCCTGCTCGCAGTGTACACACTCGTTGAAGCTTCGGTGCTTCCGATTCGGAAACAGCCTCGTGCACAGGGACAAGCAGAGACGGGCTTTCCTCTTTTCAATGTTCCGGAATGGGTTTATAATACCAAACTTATCGAGACGTTGCAGACTGTTTCCCGATTTCCGGGCCTTTATCCACGGTATGCCGGAACAAGGGATAAGGGGGTTCAGGTTCAGCAGGAGGGGGAACGGGTGAGCCCGCGCAGTGCGGCGGCGCATTCCGGGATGAAAATTTACAAGGTTCTTGCAAATGAACGGTGTTGCCAAGGCTTGCGTGTCTTGAGAGGATATCGAAGCGGTTGTCACGTAAAAAAGACCGTGCCGGCTGTGAGAGAATTGAAATGGAAGGGAGGTGAAGGAGAGGGAAACCGGTTCCTTGCAGGCGGGGATCGGGATAGGAAAATCGTACAACGGATGGTCCTGTGGAAAATCAAGGGACTGATCGGGAAACGGAGAGAATTAACCGAAAGATGAGCCGAATCCGGGTCTGTGCGGGAATGGGGTTACGCGGAGCCATATCGGTTGTTGCCGGGAGGCGGACCCGACGGTGGATCTGAAAAAAGACGAAGGGAGAAACTCATGAAGGTGAAAGCCGTTTTATGGGCCGTCACGCTGTTTGCCGGCATGATGATGTTCGTGGCTTGTGCCGGGCAGAAGGGGCCTGCGGAGCTGGCGCTCAAGTCTGCCGAAGAGGCAATCAACGCGACCAGGGCGGAAGCGGAAAAGTACGTTCCGGATCAGATGGCGGGGCTGGACAGTGCGCTGGCCGCAGTGAAAGAAAAGCTCGCAAAGGGTGAGTACAAGGCTGTCGTTACCGAGGCTCAATCGCTTGCCGCTCAGGCGAAAAAGGTGCTTGACGCCGCGATGGCCAAAAAGGACGAACTGAAGAAAAATTGGGAGGAACTCAGTCAGGGCATCCCCGGTATGCTGGCAGCGATCCAGGGTAAAGTGGACCGTCTTTCCAAGTCGATAAAGCTGCCGGCCGACCTGTCCGCCGAGAAGTTTGAACAAGCCAAGGCCTCATTCGCCGGCGTCAAGGAGGAATGGACCAAGGCCCTTGAAAACTTCAAGACCGGGAACTTTGCCGAGGCCGTTTCCATGGCGAACTCGGTGAAAGCGAAAGCAACAGAGACCATGGGACTTTTGGGGATTACGACGGCCTCCGCCGGCACCAAAACTTGAAAAAATCAGGATCGTCCGCCTGAATGCGCCGAGGGATTTAAATCGGCGGTTTCCTGTCATACGGCATTGGCCGGGATGAAGCGTCTTGTTTTCTCTTCCCTCTCCAGCCTTTCCTGGCAGCGGACACACAGGCGGCTGGCCGGGGAGACGCGGAGGCGCTCTTTCCCGATTTCGCAGCCGCATATTTCGCAGATTCCGAAAACGCCCTGATCGATTTTCGACAGGGCGTTTTCGATTTCCCGCATCGCCAGTCTTTCCCGGTCGTGAATCATGAACGCCATGCTCTGGTTCGTTTCGAGGGAAGAACGGTCCAGAGGATCCGTCGGCAATTGGGAATCGCTTTGTTTCAATTCCAGGAATTTCCTCCTGGCGGACAATTGCAGTTTATGAAGGTTGGTGACCAAGAGAGACTTGAAATCAACTTTCTTCTCCCGTTTCATATCTTGAACCCCCTGTTCAATGAATTTTGGTTTGCAGTCCGGATAGGACCGAACCAGGCCATTCAGAATGGCATCCGAAGCGTGTTTTGACTTTTTACGAGGCCGTCAAAATTTGCTGGATACCTACAAAACAAAGGTTCAGAATGGATGAAGGGTTGGTGAAGTTATCGTTAAATTAAGAGACAGGCGTATAACGTAGGTTCATCGGATTGTCAGCGGCCCGGTGTTCAGGCGGGGAGGGACTATGAGAAAAATATTGAGTGTGATCGTTGTGGCGGTGGTGTTCGCCGTGGTGCCTCAGCCGGGGTTTGCCGGGGAGGGGTTCTCCGGTTCGGCAACGGCGGCCGCATCTTCCCGCCAGGCCATTCCTCCCGGCGCCGAGGCCATGCGCCAGGAAATGGAGCAGATGCAAAGGCGCGTCACGGATCTGGAAGAGGAGATGCGGCAGTTGAAACAGACCGTGGAATATCTCGGCCTGCAAATGCGTCGGTCGGGACTGCAGGAAAGACAGCCGCAGTATCAGTGGCGTCTGGAACAGAGGGTGCAGCAGTTGGAAATGCAGATCATACAACTGCAGAAGCATCAATATGGTCAATAGTTATTGAGCCGTTCAAGACCGTTCCGCCGCTGTTACGATGGAAGGGATCTTGCGGAATAAGGGGGGGACGTTCAGAATTCGGCCTGTCCGATGGCTCTTGATCCGTAATTTCCGTTCACGACTTTGTGAAGAGTGATTTTCGCTCTGGAATTGGATCTCAGATCGAAACGATTCCCTTGCTGGTATTGGAACCCGCCCGGCGCTTGATAGCGCATCTTCAGAAACAGTGTTTCCGCCGGACATGTTACCTCTTCGCACGAATTGTCCTGAACCTGAACGGTCATGTATGAATCCAGGTTCTCGGCACGGATGACTTTAACCAGGACGTCCATGCCCGATTGATTATCCAGGGTCAGATATGCCACTCCCCTGGCCGTTGCTAAACGCTCCCTCCATTGATCCTCCGCTCTTAGGTCCTGGATGAGTTGGCTTGCTTCATCCGCCTCCACCTGATCATCTGCACTTCGATGTGTTTCATCCGTTTCTACCTGAACATCTGTGCTTTGACGTGCTTCATCCGTTTTCACCATGGTTTCACCCTGGGGATTATTCGTCACGCTTGGCGAAAAATCGACGAACCAATTAAGGCAAACCACGGCACAAACACAGCCTATGATCCAACCAAGCATGAGTCGTGTCGACATACGGTTCTTTGCTCCTATGGTTTGTGATGTAAAAATAAGATTTGCCGTTGGGATCTGCGAATCGTTGCCGGAATGATCATCGGCTCAACCAACAGCAGACGGTGTTCGGCTCTGCGAACAGTCTTCATGGAGATGTTTCGGATGTCAAGCTCCACGTATAAAGGAGCATGTATGACAATGTGATGCGCATGTCAACGGATTTTAGACCGCCCCGGTCAACCCCACCCGGAGCGGTTGCCGCAATGCGAACGCCTCCTTCAGGAAGGAGACCAGGGATTTCAAAAAAGGATATCTGTCGGGGTTTACCTCATTGTAAGGTTCGCAAATCCTCGCTGCGCTCCGGGATCAATTCCCGCGAAGGTGCATGGAAAGAGGGCTTTCGTTTTTTAAGGCTGGACTCCCAGATCCGTCGGCGCCCGGCCCAGGCACTTCAAAAGATCCAGTGTATCGCCGATCTGACGTTCAATGCTCTCCCCGCCGTGCGCGCGATTGGGATAGATGTGATAAAGCCTGCCGTACTCGACCGGGGTGACATTGAGCATCACGGAACTGCACCCGGCCTGTAAAGATCGGCGGCGTGCCTCGGCATCCAGGGTTTCCAGGCCCGTGGTCACCAGGATTTTCGCCCTGGGCGGTGCCAGCAATCGGGCCACGGCCAGAAACTTGATGATGTCGTCGCTGCGGGGCGGGTTTTGTCCGGCCAGCGGGGTGGCCGGATGGGGCAGAAACGGGCCGAACGAAAACATCTCGGCGTTGAGCTCACCGGCCAGGCGCAAATCCCGGATGATGGATTGCCGCGTTTGTCCCGGCAGACCGATCAAGCCGCCGGTGACGATCAGGAACCCCGCCTCGTCGGCCCAGCGCAGAATTTCCAGGCGGTTCTCCAGCCGGCTTTCCGGGTGTAACCCCTTGTAAAGTTCCGCATCCGAGGTTTCGAAACGCAGCAGAATCCCCCGTGCGCCGGCCGCGTAGAATTCTTCCAGTTCATCACGGCTCACTTCACCGAAGCTGGCGAAGATCAGCAAGGGGAAAGCGGTTTTCAGCTCGGCAATCAGAGCGGCCAGTTCGCCCGCCGGATAACAATCCTGTCCCGATTGCAGAACCAGGGCCTTGAAACCCAGTTCCACGGCCCGGCGCACCGCCTCGATAATCTCCTCGCGTGCCATGCGGTAACGTTTCAATGACCTGTTGTGACGCGAGATGCCGCAATAAGCGCAGGATTGCGTGCAGGCGTTGCCCATTTCGATGATGCCGTGCACACAGCAGGAATTGCCGTGGTATTTGTGGCGGAGGAAATTTGCCGTGCGGTGCAGAAGATCGATGCCCTGCGGATCATCGAGTCCGAGCAGGTATTCGGCCTGAGCGTCCGTCAATGGCCCGCCTTCGGCCGCCTGGTCGAGAATCCGGCTTAGTTTCCTGTCTGAAGAAGCCTGCGGCATACGGGACAGGCGCAGGTCGGTTTCCTGAAGTTCGAAAAAAACCTCTTTCCACGCCGCAAGGATCGATTCCGCCTCGGTTCCGGAGACTCTCTCAACGATATAGCCGCCCTGAGCATAGATATAATCGCCGGGCCGGATGTCCAGAAATTCGTTTCGTGCCGTCTTGTACTGGCCGTAGTATTCAACCGTGACCGCGCTTCCGTCAACAGCCACCACTCGGCCGGGTATGGCATAACACATCGTTATCCCGTCACAATATTTTCGACGTAGAATTCTTTGCCGGTCTGTGCCGGAACACCTTGCCGGCCGCAGGCCGGGCAATCCAGCCTGCTTTTGTTCCGGTCGCGCCTGCGGCAGAGCAGTTCGTCCCCGGCCCGTCGGACGTCGGGCCCGGCATCTCCTGCAGGCGCGCCTTCGGTCAAATGTTCGAAATAGAGTCTGACCGGGGTTTCGTCGAAACCCGGCATTTTCCCCATGACCGGGCGGAGACTTCTGATCCTGCGGCCTCCGTTATGGGCGATCCGTGACCTGACGAGATTTTCCACCTGGTGACGCTCATGCATGGTGTTCCTCCGTTTCTCCGGGAGAGGTGACGGCAGGGGAATACCCCGTCGCCATGCTCAGGCATTTTTTCGGACAGGCCTCGGCGCAGAAGTTACAGGCGATGCATCGCAGGCGGTCAATTTTCCAGATTTTCGTTTCACGATCTACGGACAGGGCCTCCGTCGGACATTTACGCTGGCAGAGACTGCAGAAGCTGCAAGATTCGACGGCTATTTCAATATGACCGCGGCTTCCCTCCACGTATTCCCGCGGTACGGCCGGATACATCAATGTCGCCGGACGGCCGAACAATGAGCGAAGGATCGTTTTTGAAATGGTGAAAAACGGCATTTCATCTCTCCGTGCAACTGATACAGGGGTCGATCGTCAAAACCAGCACCGGCACATCGGCCAGCTGACAGCCCGTCATGATCTTCAACATCGGCGGGATATTGGCGAACGTCGGGGTGCGTACCCTCAGACGCTCCAGGTTTTTGGTCCCGTTGGCCTTGATGTAGTAGATCACCTCTCCGCGGGGCTGTTCGGTGCGGGCATAGAATTCGCCTTCAGGGAGGCCGGTGACCTTGATTTCAATCGCGCCGCCCGGGATCTTTTCCGAACACTGCCGGATTATTTCGACCGACTGGAATATCTCCCCGATTCGCACCGCACACCTTGCATAACTGTCCCCCTCCTCAGCCGTGACGGGGGCGAAATCAATCCCGCCGTAGGCGGCGTATTTCAGTAAACGCATATCCTGCGCCACTCCGCTGGCGCGCAGCATCGGGCCGACGGAACCCAGGCCCAGGGCGTCCGGCCCGGAAAGCACCCCGACGCCGCACAGACGCCTTTTTACCGTCAGATCGTTGAGAAAGACATTCCCCAGGTCCTTGTATTCCACGGCATAGTCCCGGAGTTTTGCCGCGATTTCCCTGAGTGTGCCGTTTTCGATGTCGCGCCGTACCCCTCCGATCTTGCAGGATCCGAAAATGACGCGGCCGCCGGTCGTCGCCTCGATAATATCGAGCACCTTTTCACGCAGGCGCCAGCTGTGCATGAAGAGGCTTTCAAAACCGAAGGCGTCGGCGATCAGGCCCAGCCAGAGCAGATGGCTGTGGATCCGGGAGAGCTCCGACCAGACCGTACGCAGGTAATGCGCCCTCGGAGGCACTTCAATCTTCATGAGCTGTTCAACTCCATGGCAGTATGTCATGCCGTGGATGAAGCTGCAGATTCCGCAGATCCGCTCGGCCACGTAAACGAATTCCTGGAAATCCTTTTTCTCGACGAGTTTTTCCAGCCCCCGGTGGATGAAACCGATCGAGGGGATCACGTCGACGACGGTTTCGTCCTCGACAACCAGATCCAGGTGGATCGGTTCGGGCAATACCGGATGCTGGGGACCGAACGGAATGATGGTGCGCATGGCTACGTCTCCTTTACCTCCGTTCCGGCCGTCGGTTTAACGGCTCGTTTGATTTTCGGAGGGGGCGGTTTTTCTGCGAAAGCCGCGGGCCTGGCCACCCGGTAAAAATGCCCCTGGTAGTCAATATGAATGTTTTTTATATTCAGACCGAACAGGTCGTGCAGCTCGTTTTCGTAGAGGAAAGCACTCCAGTAGACACCGCTGATACTCGGAATCGCCTCGGTATTGTCGGCCAGTCTGATCTTGAAATTGACGAATTCCAGGTTCCTGTCGAAGGAATAGTTGATTTCAAATCCTTCCGTGCGGGTAGCGCCGATTTGCACAAGCCGATAACCGGCATCCCGCATCCCCTGCACCTCACCGATCAATCTTTCGGGAGTGGTCTCTCTGAAATCCTGCGATTCAATCATGTCTGTATGCTTTCCCTCCCTGTTCGTTTCCGCCGCTTTCCCTCCCAGAGTTCCAGCGCTTTTACCACGCCGTCGATGATCGATTCCGGCCGGGCGGCGCAACCCGGCACATAGAGATCCACGGGGATCACCTTGTCCGGGCCCCCCAGGACATTGTAGCATTCGCGGAAAATACCGCCGGTGCAGGCACAGATCCCGACAGCCATCACGACCTTCGGATTCGGCATCTGGTCGTAAATATTCTTGATGACAGCCTTGTTCTGCTCGTTGACGGATCCGGTAATCAGGAAAATATCGGCATGTTTGGGATTGCCCGTATTGATCACCCCGAAACGTTCGACATCATACATCGGTGTCAGCGCGGCGAGGACTTCAATGTCGCACCCGTTGCAACTCGATCCGTCATAATGAATGATCCATGGAGATTTTTGCATCAACGACATTGCTTTTACCCGAATAATGTCAGTGCCAGGATGTTGCCGAAGCCCAAAACCGCGGCGACAACCCAGGACGAAAAAACCGTGAACTGCCAGCGCGCCCTCGCGCAGGCATTGTCGATGAAGATTTCCAGGAGATAGATCGCCAGGGCGACCCCCGCACCCAGCCAGAGATTGGGTGCAAAGAACAGGCTGACCATTCCCAGCAGAAGAACGTTTTCATACCAGTGCGTGATTTCGATCAAGCCCAGGGATGGGCCGGTGAACTCCGTGGTGATTCCCTTGACGATCTCCTGATGGCCGTGATGCGACGTGGAGAGGTCGAAGGGAGACTTGCGCAGCTTGATCGTCAATACATACAGGAAACCCAGAAAAATACCGGGCAGAAAACGGATCAGCATCGGGTGCTGGGTCGTGGCGATCGTTTCGATGTAGAAGGTTTTCGACGCCATGTAGATGCCGACGACATAGAACAGGACCATCGGTTCGTACGCCATGATCTGCAGCAATTCACGCTCCGCGCCGATCGCGCTGTAAGGCGAACTCCCCTTGTAGGCGGCCAGCACCAGAAAAGTGTTGGCCAGCATCAGGGAAAAGATGACCAGGAGCAGGTCCTCTCCAGCATAGAAAATCCCCCCGGTAAAAACCATGAATGCGAGGAAAAAAATGATGTAGACCGTCTGAGACCGGCGCACCACCAGGTTCTCCTTGTTGAATAATTTCACGACATCATAGAAAGGCTGGAGAATCGGCGGCCCGAAGCGCCCCTGCATGCGCGCGGTGATCCGCCGGTCGACGCCGGCCAGCAATCCTCCGAGCAGAGGCGCGAAAGCAACATAAAGGATCAGGGTCAGGGTATCCATATCAAATACCGGCTCCGATCATCAAAACTATCAACAAACCCAGGGCGATGAAAATGCTGGGGTACAGCAGAAGCTGTTCGCCGAAATATTTTTCCAGGTAATAGTTCTGGAACGAAACTTCATGCACGGTGCCATCGGAGCCCAGAAAAGTCCTGCTTCCCGGGATATTGGCGCCTCCCAGGTAGGGGCCGACCGGTTTCTGCGTCTTCAACACGACTCTTGAACCCAGCAGACCGAAGGGAAAGATGAAAACGAGTCCCATCATGATGATCATGATGATGATGTTGCCCATGCTCATCGTCGCCGTCATCCCGTAGATGCTGATCACGTAGGGTTCGATCATCCTGTGCGAGACATAGGGGAAAAACAGGCAGACGGCGATTGTCAAGAATCCCATGACGAACAGCGGTGTCCAGATGGTCCAGTCGATTCCATCCTCGATGTTTTCACGGCGCCGGTTTACGGAAACGAGCTTCCCCATCCATTTCACCCAGAAAAAGAGGGTCGCGGCCGATCCGTATATCAGCAGGAAACTCAGGATGGGATTGGCGTCGATCAGGGCGACCAGGACAGCCCATTTGCTGATCAGCATTCCGAACGGGGCGAGGAACATACCCGCTATTCCGCTGAGCATCAGACCGGCCGTTTTGGGCATTGCCATGATCAAACCCTCCATATCCTCGATATCACGACTGTCTATGGTATGGGCGATCGATCCTACACAGAGGAACAACAGGCATTTGGCAGTGGCGTGGAATAGGATCAGAAGGACGGCCGCCCAAACGGACTCGTAGGTGCC
>JAGVTI010000172.1 GCA_019136935.1 Deltaproteobacteria bacterium | reverse complement strand
ATGGCCACAAAAGTCCCCAGGGACGTCGTCATGTTGACGAAAGCAACGATGATCAAAATCCTGGTGATCTTGTTGCGGAAGAAGCCCCGGACACTCGTGATGTCTTCCGTCAGATTCAGGAAATCCTTCACCTGGGGCTTACGGATCGTCGCTTCCGTCAATCCCGCCACCCAACCCGTAGCGATCAGGGGATGGAGGGTCGCAATGGGTGCCGAAACAGCGGAGGCAAGGATCGTCAGGGGATGGGACAAAAGAACCAGGGCCCCCACAGCCGCGCAGCTCGCCGTGATCATGGACCAGGACAGGATCATGTTGATACTGGCGCGCCCTCCCGAGAAATAAAAGCCGGCGAGGAACAAGGAGATTATCGCCAGAGAAAAAATCCACCCGGCGGCCCGGGCAACAACGCCCTTGGGGGGAATCCGGTTCAGACCGTCCATGTCGACGTCCTGTCCCAGATACGCCTGGATTCCCGGGACATGGCCCGCGCCGACAACGGCGACGATCTTTTTACCCTCGGCTTCCCCGATCATCCGGGCCAGAAACTGGTCCCTCTCGTCGATCAGGGTGCTTTTCAGGGCGGGCAGCCTTTCTCCCAGAGATTTCAGCGCGATTTCCAGAACATCCTGTTCCTTGAGCTTCTCAATATCCTCTTCCGTGATTTCGTCGCTGACGAAAAGGGACATGAGCATTTCCGGAAGAACCCTGACCTTGCTCCAGAATCCCATTTTTCTCCAGGCCCGCAGCAGGGTCACCCGAATCGACCGGTCCGCGAGAACGAGCCTGGCCCCGGTTTCCTCCGACAAGAACACCGCCCGGCGCATCTCCTCGCCCGGCTGAATCCGGAATTTCTGGGCCATCTTTTTCTGGAATGAAGCCATGAGCAACTGGGCCAGAAGCAGGGATGTCCGCTTGTCACGAATGACCTTCATGATGTCCATCTCGTGCCAGCGGTCCTGTTGCCGGATCGCATCCAGGCGGTCCTGGCACAGCTCCACGCAGACCGTATCGGGCTTTTCCTCCCGGATCGTCCGTTCCACCAGATCGGCACTCTCCCGGGACACATGGGCCGTTCCCACGAGAAGAATCTCCTTGTTTTGGAACAGGAGCCTGGTTATGTTCTTATCGGTCACTTAAAATCCTTTTCGGCCCTTTTTCATCTTTCCCGTGATCCGGAAGTAAGATAGGATGACCCCGGATACAAAATGCAGGGGGTAAGCAAAAAGTCCCTTTTATGCAGCGGATAGTTATCAACATTCCCCGGGTTTGTAAAGAGAAATGGCGGATCCGGAAATAAGGAACAAACGGTTGCATCGTATCGCGAGGAGACAGGATTGAAAGCAGGGGATATCTCGGAAATCAGGATTGAAGACGTCGCCTTCGGCGGCGACGGAATCGGCCGGCTGGACGACATGGCCGTCTTCGTGCCCTACACGGTGGACGGAGACGTGGTCCGGGTCGAAACGACGGAAGTCCGGAAGCGCTATGCCAGGGGCGTCCTGAAAGAGATTCTCATGCCGTCCCCCTACCGGGAACGCCCCTGTTGCGCCGATTACACCTTTTGCGGCGGGTGCCGCTACCAGCACATCACCTACGAACACCAGCTCGTTCTGAAGGAAAAACAGGTCATGGATACCTTCCAGCGGATCGGCAAATTCAGCGATCCGCCGCTGCTGCCTGTCCTTGCCTCGCCGCATTGCTGCCATTATCGGATAAAGGCGGATTTTCACGTGTCATTCCGGAGAGGAAGAAGGCCTGTCATGGGGTTCATGTCCGGTGCGAGTAACCGGGTCGTGGAAATCAAACGATGTGAAATCGTGGACGAGCGTATCAACCGCCTTTACGGTGAATTGAGAGGTGCACTCAAAAGCGGAAAGTGCCCCTGTACCGGCGATCGCATAACCCTCTGGGCGATCGGCGGCCATGAAAAGGACCTTGACCCGGCAGCGGCGCCTTTTATTTCCAGAATGGTTAAAGACAAGTTGATGACGGTGCCCCATGATGGTTTCTTCCAGGCAAATCAGTACCTTATCGAAGAAATGGTCGATCGGGTTGTGGCCGCCGCAGGCCTGGCGGGAGGAGAAATCGTCATCGACGGTTTCTGCGGTTCCGGTCTGTTCAGCCTTTTTCTCGCCCCCCTGGCCGGGACACTCCATGGAATAGAGGGAAACGGCCGGGCCATCCGG
>JAGVTI010000265.1 GCA_019136935.1 Deltaproteobacteria bacterium | reverse complement strand
GGGGTCAAATCTTTATTCTTGACAATTGAGCCTGGGTTGATGTAGGGATTCGATCATGAGCCGACCTTTACGAATCCAATACCCCGATGCATATTACCATGTAACGTGCCGGGGCAATGAACAGCGGGCGATCTTTCTCAATTCGGAAGATCAGAAAGAATTTTTACGCCTTTTATCCCGTTCCCTTGAAATCTTTTCCGTCCGCCTTCTCGCCTATGCGCTGATGCCCAATCACTTTCACCTGCTCGTCTGCACGCCGAAAGGCAACCTGTCGGAGTTCATGCGTCATTTCAATATCAGCTATACGGGAGCGTTCAATCGGAAGTACAAGCGGTCGGGACATTTATACCAGGGACGCTATAAGGCTTTTCTGGTCGACAGGAACAACTACCTTCTGGAAGTATCCCGTTATATTCACTTGAATCCTCTAAGAGTGAAATCCCAAGCGCCGCTGGAGCGAAGATGGCAGGACTTGTTGATCAGCGATGAGACAAGCCTTCCCGGATATCTGGATTTCAAGAATCACCAGGACTTTATTCACTATGAAACAATTCTGGAGTACTTCGGACCGGAAGACCGGAAATCGAGGGATGAATACGGGCGGTTCGTGTCGGAAGGCGTTGGGAGGGATATCCCCAGCCCTTTGGAGAAAGGGAAGGGTACCGGGATTGTCGGGAACGAGGATTTTATCCGGGAAGTTAAAGAACGGTTGGCCAGGGATCAAAAAGATTCGAAATTATTGCGGGAACAGCCTGCGCTTCGGAAACTGGGCCAGAGCATGACATCCGATGAGTTGATTGACCGGTATGCGCGGCTGGTCGGAATGAGCCGGGATGAAATCGCCGTAAAAGGGAGGCAATCAATCGAGCGAGGAATGCTGATGGAGTTGCTTTATCGCTTTTGTCATATTACTCAGCCGGAAATCGGACGCTTGCTGGGAGGGGTTGACTACAGTGCGGTGAGCCAGGCGAGAAAGCGTTTTCGGATGAAAATCCGGCATGATCCGGAATTGGCAAAAAAATTCAGTCGAATACAAGATCATATCGGCCAAATGTCAAGGATAAAGATTTGACCCCACTCCCCCCGCTCCTGGACGTCGTCGGGATTGATATCGGGTCGGTTGCCCTTTCGCTGGTGCTGACGGATACGAAAGGTTCCGTCCTGCATTCCTCCTACCAGTTCCACAAGGGGAAGATCCGGGAGACGCTCCGGGCGATGTTGTCCCATATCGACTGCCGCCGCGTCGGCGCCGTGGCCATGACCCTGTCGGGTCCCGATATTCTTCGCCGGACCAGCCGTTACGATTCCCAGATATCCATGATCGCCGCCGTCCGGCATTTTCACCGGAAAGTGGGAAGCATTCTCTTCGTCGGCGGTGAGAAATTCGGTCTCGTCACGTTCAACGAGGAAGGCGATTACGAACGTTACCGGTCCAACACGTCCTGCGCCGCCGGGACGGGCAGCTTCCTGGATCAGCAGGCCATCCGCCTGAACCTGAAGAGCATCGATCTCCTGAGCGAGGTTGCCTTCTGCAACCAGGGCAGTGCGCCCAAAATCGCCACACGCTGCGCCGTTTTCGCCAAGACCGACCTCATCCATGCCCAGCAGGAGGGTTATTCCATCGGCCAGATCAGCGACGGCCTCTGCGAGGGCCTGGCCAGAAACGTCATCGACACCCTGATGCCGGACCAGGAAGTCAGGACGCCTCTGATCATAGCCGGCGGCGTATCCATGAACCAGGCGGTGGTGAAGCATTTCTGCAATCTTCTCAAGGTGACGCCGGTCATCGACGAATACAGCCATCTTTACGGGGCGATCGGGGCGGCCCTGCTTCGGATCGAGGAAGGGATGCCGGAAGATCTCGATCTGAACGGCTGGGAAGAGCTGTTTCGCGAGGAGCACCGGGAAAAGACGTATGCCTATCCCCCCCTCTGCCTCAACGAATCGCGTTATCCCGAATTCACCAGCCGCGATAAGTACGACTACACGCCGCAAAACCGTTTTCCCGCCGTCGAGGTCGATCTTTACGCCCCTCTGCATGAAACGGAGGAGGTCTACTTCGGGATCGACATCGGTTCCACCAGCACGAAAGGAGTCCTGATCAACGGGCAAAACGATGTCCTGGTCAGCCTGTACACCGGGACATCCGGCCGGCCCGTGAAGGCCGTCCAGGCGCTGTTCGAGGCCCTCGACGACATCGCAGCGCGGC
>JAGVTI010000233.1 GCA_019136935.1 Deltaproteobacteria bacterium | reverse complement strand
GACCGCGAGAAATCTCTCGAATTGCTGCTCGAACAGGCCCGCAAACAACGTGGCGTTCAGAAAACGGAAGGATTTTCCGGCGGAGCGGAAGACAGCCTGCGCTATAAGGATGCCGCCTGCCTGATCCGCCAGGGGAAACCGGATCGGGAGATTGCCCGGGAGTGCGGGGTGACGGAAGGCGAGGTCTCCCTGATCAAGGGGCTTCTAAGTGCCGGAAATGAGACGCTCTGATGGACGTCAATCCAGTCTCGGGTATTCCATCCCGGCTTCTGATCAGGGCCCTCCGGCAGAAATTCGATTCCCAGGGTTTCCCGGATCTGCATCCCGGCGACAGGCTGGATGCCCAGGTCACCCGGAAACTGGGGGAGGGGAAAATCCTCGTGTTGCTCAAAGGCACCCAGGTCGAGGCGGACACGAAGATCCCCCTGCAGGTCGGCCAGAAAATCCAGGTCCAGGTCGAAAGTCTGGAACCCCAGGTTCTTCTGCGCCTGGTGGCGGATGATGCCGCCGGGGAACGGGGGAAGATAACCGGCTATCTGAAAGCCTTCCGCAGCGATCCCCAGGCCTTCGCCGATCTGTTTGAGGCGGCGGCGGATCTTTTCAAACCGGATCACTTAAAAACGCTGTCGAACGGTTTGCTGCGCAGCCAGGCCCGATCCCTGGGGCAGATGATCCGTACCCTGATTTTCTCCTCGGAAACCCTGGAAAATCCCCTTTTTATACGGGACTTCGTTTTCCGTTCGGGGTTTCTTCTGGAACGCGCCCTGGACCGTCATTTGAAGGAGGGTGCGCCGGCGGAGACAAAGGCGCAACCGGGGGCGGACAATCTGAAGAGCGCCCTGATCCGGTTCGGTGCGGAAGTCCGCCAATGGCTCGGCTCCCGGCCGGACATTCCGGCGGAGGAATTCAAGACCCTCATCCGCCTGGCCGAGTATGCGGACCGGTCGGTTCATTCCCTCGAAACCCAGCAGATTCTGAATGTCCTGTCCCGCGACCAGGAAAACCGCTTCATGGTCCAGATTCCCTTTGCGTTTTCCCAAAACCTGGCCATGCAGGACATTTTTATCGAATTCGGGGGAAATCCGGCTGAGGAAAACGAGAAGGGTTCTCCTTTCCGCATCGTCTTTTTCCTGAATTTCGATGCCTTGGGCGAGATGATGATCGATGTGGTCATCCGGGATCAGGAACTGGCAGCCGATCTATCGTGTCAAAATGTTGACGTGATGACCCTTGTTTCGTCAAGTCTTGAAAAACTGAAGGAAAATCTTGATTCCCTGGGATTTCGGGTCGTGCGAATGGCATGCGATGTACGGGACGACATCGGTCCGACCCGAAACGACTACGTCAGAAACTCGTCCTGGTACGAGGGCGACGTGATTAACTTTTTCGCTTAGAGCCGTGACGGCCCCATCCGGCGGGAGGAGTCCCCGATATTGAAACGGAAGAAGAATCACGAAACAAGGCAGGACCGGAAAAGGACCGTCGCTGCAGCCATTCAATACGATCCGCTGAAGGATGCGGCGCCGCGGGTCACCGCCAAGGGGAGGGGCTGCGTCGCCGACAGGATCATCGAACTGGCGAAAAAACACGACATTCCCATCAAGAGCGATCCCGGTCTGGTGGAGATTTTGAGCAGGCTCGATATCGACGAGCAGATTCCCGTCAACGTCTACCGTGCCGTTGCCGAGATCCTCGTTTTCGTCTACAACCTGAATGCCGATCGACCCTCAGGAGGGCCGTCCCGTTCCTGAGGAGGAAAATTTTTCCCCTCCGTATTCATCCCTGACGGCCTCGTGAGAAGTCTGTTTCCCCCTTCTCCGGCGGCGAAGAATCTCCCCAATCCCCCCTTGCCGGATGGGCATCGATTGGACGGCGCTTGCCCCAAGGCCCTTGGCCACCCGTTTCCCGGCCGGCTTTCTTTTTTTCGATGGAGGAACGGGGATGATCTTCCTCCGGTCCGATCCCCCGGGGAGCGCTTCGAGATCGTTTGTTCCTACGGTTGGTACGCGAATTGCTTCGTATCGGTAAAGCCCATAGGGGAGGTTTGATACATCATGTCATACACGATCAGCGATATCGCCGGTGCGGCCTCCGTCAAGCTGAATCAACTGGATCTGGTTTCGAACAACATCGCGAACGCTACGACGCCGGGTTATAAAACCGAGCACATGATGGCGTCCGTTGGCGATAACGTCTCCGATCCCACGGACAATCAGGTGCCCCGGATCAGTGCTTCCGTTTACGTCGATTTTTCCCAGGGGGGCCTGGAGGAAACAGGCAACCCCCTCGATGTCGCTCTCCAGGGAAGGGGGTTCTTCGAAGTCGAAACACCGGCGGGACCGGCCTATACGAGAGCGGGGAACTTCACGATCAACCGGGATGGCACGTTGATGAACAAGATGGGCTATCCCGTGATGGGGGAATCCGGGCGGATCCGCATCGATGGGGAAGACATCCGGATCTCCCGCGACGGTGTGATCGAGGCCGATGGCGTGGATGTGGCGACGCTGAAGGTCGTCCTGTTTGAGGATCCGAATCAATTGAAGAGGGCCGCCGACGGACTGTTTGTCGATTCGGGCCGGGCGGGATTGAAAAAAGCGGACGAGAAGAACGTTCAGCCCGGTTACCTGGAGATGTCGAACGCGTCCGTCATGAAGGAAATGGTACAGATGATCGATATTCAACGGTCTTTTGAACTTTATCAGAAAGCGATCCAGACGGTGTCCGAGCAGGACAGGCTCGCCGTCAGCCGGGTCGGCAGGCTGGCTTAACGATTCAAGGAGGGAATGATGATCAGGTCTTTGTGGACGGCGGCGACAGGAATGGAGGCGCAGCAGCTGGATCAGGATGTGGTGGCCAACAACCTGGCCAATGTGAATACCGTCGGATTCAAACGGTCCCGGGCGGATTTCCAGGATCTCATGTACCAGGTCTATTCAAAATCGGGGTCGGAGACTTCGGCGGGAAACCTGATACCGGTGGGAATCGAGGTGGGCATGGGCGTCAAGCCCGTCGGGACCCAGAAGGTATTTACCCAGGGGGATTATCAGCAGACGGGGAATGCCTTCGATATGGCCATCGAAGGGGACGGCTTCTTTCAGGTTGATGACAACGGATCCACTTACTACACGAGAGCGGGGAATTTCCGTATCAACAAGGACGGGTACCTCTGCAATTCCGACGGCTTGAAGATCATTCCCGAAATTTCCATTCCCCAGGAGACGGTTACCTTCACGGTGGATAAGGGCGGAACCTGGACGGCCGCCGATCAGGCCGGCGAGACGCTGGCGACGGGGCGTATCGAATTGGCCAAGTTCATCAATCCGGCGGGGCTGACCAGCCTGGGACGGAATCTCTACGACAAGACGGAAGGGTCCGGCGAACCCGTTACGGGCAATCCCGGTGATGATGGCATGGGGACCATCACGCAGAATTATCTGGAAATGTCCAACGTGAGCGTCATCGAGGAGATGATCAAGATGATCGTCGGCCAACGGGCCTACGAGATCAACTCGAAAGCAATCCAGACGGCCGACGGCATGCTTCAGATCATCAGCAATTTGAAGAGATAGTATTTTATTTTACGGATCCTGCCCATGAAAAAAGGAAACATTTTTCTGATCGCCTGGCTCGGAGTCGCGATACTTGCTCTTTCCTGGCCGGCCGCTGCATCTGCCGGGAAGGTGCGGCTCTATAATCTGCCCGAAATGATCACGCAGTACGTGAAGGATCATTCATCGTGGGCGGCGGAAGACATCCGGATCCAATTTCCTGCAAAAATGCCCGAAGTGAACCTGAAGGGGGAAAATATTTCCTACGAGATTTCCCGGAGCGGGAAAGAGACGATGATCGGAAACTGCCATTTCATTGTCCGGTTCCTTGACGGCGGGATTCAGGTCTCGAAATACCCGGTTCGGGCGGACATCGAAATCCGGGAACACTACCTGGCCAGTGCACGGGTCATCAAGAGGAACTCCATTATCGAGCCGAACGACGTCCAGGTGATGAAGAGATGGGTCCGAAACCTCTCCTTGAAATCCATCGCCGACGCCGATGAGATCGTCGGCAAACGACTGGTTTCGGGAATCGGGCCGGACCGGGAAATCAAGCGATCCATGATCAAGGAACCCGTTCTGGTAAAAAAAGGGGAAGTGGTACGGATTGTGCTGGATGATGGCCAGATGAGTTTGATCGCCACGGGCGTCGCGGAGGAGGAAGGAGTCGAACGGCAGAGAATCCGGGTAAAAAACCTCTCCTCTCAGAAGGTCATCTTGGCGAAAGTGGTGGGCGAGGGATTTGTCAGGGTTGAGTTGTTTTAGGCAGTGATTTTGGGAGGATAGACATGAAACGCATCACATGGCCGATTTGCTCCGGAATTCTTTTCCTCCTCATATCCTGTGTTCCGACTCAGGAAATCGTGAGAGAAGATATTTACATCCCGCCTCCCGAACAGAAACAGGAAGCCCAGATGGGGTCCATCTGGCGGGGTGAAAACGCCCGGAATTCACTGTTCGTGGACCGTAAGGCCCGAGGTGTCGGGGATATCGTCACCATCATCGTTTCTGAGTCGTCGACGGGAAATAACAAGGCGGGAACGGACACCAGCCGGGATTCGAAAACGGACGCCGAGATTTCCGCCCTGCTGGGTCTGGAGACCTCCATCCTCAAGCGCAACGAAAACATGGGCGGCCAGATCAAGGTCGGCGGATCGTCTTCCAACAGCCTGAAAGGCGCGGGGAACACGAGCCGCGGCAACACCCTGGTCGCACGGATTACGGCCCGGGTCATACGGGTCATGGAAAACGGTAACCTGATGATCGAGGGAAGGCGCCAGGTCACGGTCAACGCGGAAGATCAATTCATTGTGATTTCCGGGCTTGTCCGGCCCGATGACATCACATCGGACAATCTCATCGCGTCCCAGTATATTTCGGATGCCAGGATCCTCTACACGGGAAAGGGAATCGTCAACGACAAGCTCAGGCCGGGATGGTTGACCCGCGTGGTGGACTGGGTCTGGCCGTTCTGACCGTCGAGGGGTCCGGTTTCAATGCCATGGAGTTAAAGATGGTTGAAATCAGTAAAAAAATTATGGGATTTGTCCTTGCCGCCGTCGTTCTTCTCGCCGCCGGCCGGATCCCGGCGGATGCCGCCAGGATCAAGGATATCGCCGACTTCAGCGGCGTCCGGGACAACCAGCTGATCGGTTACGGCCTGGTGGTCGGCCTGGCCGGGACGGGCGACGACGTAAAAAACGGGTTCACCAAGGAAACCCTGGCCAACATGCTGAGCCGGCAGGGCCTGTACATGAAGGATAAGAATATCAAGGCGGACAATGCGGCGTCCGTTATGGTGACCGCGTCCATGCCGCCTTTCGCCAAGGTGGGTACGAAAATCGATGTGACCGTTTCCTCCATCGGCGATGCCGACAGCCTTTTGGGTGGGACCCTCCTGATGACGCCCCTGAAAGGGGTGGACGGGGAAGTCTATGCCGTGGCCCAGGGTGCGATCAACCTCGGTGGATTTACGGCAGGCGGGGGCAATGCCAGCGCCGCCAAGAATCATCCCGCCGTGGGCCGCATTGCCAACGGTGCGTTCATTGAAAGGGAGTTGACGTACGATCTGGATAAGCGGCGTGTCCTGACCATTCAACTCCAGCAACCGGACTTTACCACGGCGAAAAGACTGGCCGATGCGGTCGATTCCGCTCTCGACGGCGTGGACGTCCGCCAGGTGGACGGCCGCACCGTCACGGTTGCCCTTTTGCCGGGATCCGGGGAAAGCGTCATCGATATCCTGCCCCGGATCGAAAACCTGGACGTGCCCGTCGATGGTCCCGCGGTGGTTGTCATGAATGAAAAGACGGGAACCGTCGTCATGGGAGAAAATGTCCGAATATCGACGGTGGCCGTTTCCCACGGCAATCTGAGCATTCAGATCCGCGAGGATTACAATGTGTCGCAGCCCCTGCCGTTTGCGCCGGCTTCGGCACCGGGGACGAGGCCGGTCAAGGACAGGAAAACAGGGGTCATTGTCGCTCCCGGCGGCCAGACGGTTGTAACCTCTGAAAAGACCGTCGGCGTGACGGAAGAAAAAAGACAGCTCATGGTGGTTCCGAACGGCGTGACGATTCAGGAAGTGGTGAAGGCCCTCAATGCGATCGGCGTCACACCCCGGGACCTGATCACGATTCTCCAGACGATCAAAGCCGCCGGCGCCCTCCAGGCGGAGTTGAAGGTGATTTAACAAGCGGCCGAGGATATGATCATGATCAACGGGAAAGAATGGGTGGCACGGAATGAATAACGCGATCAAAAGCGGGACACCGGTCATCACGTCGGCGCCGTCGGCCGGGGGCGGCGTGAAAGCGGCCGCACGGGCCGAACAGGAAAAGCAGCTGCGGAAAGCCTGCGCCGATTTCGAGGCCGTCTTCACCTACTATCTTTTCAAATCGATGCGCGACACGGTTCCCGCATCGGGGCTTACGGACCGTTTCCCCGGCAGGGAAACCTATAACATGATGATGGACCAGAAAATCGCCGAGGAGCTTTCCAGGCGGGGCAATGGGCTGGGGCTGAAGGAAATGCTGTACCGCCAGCTTTCGGAAAAGGTCCTGAAAGACGGCGGCAACACCGCCGGTCCCGAAACGGAACAGGATACGCCGGGCGTTTTGTCACCGGGGCACTAAAGTTTTTTTGGATATAACCGATAATAGTGGTAAAGATCAGGTAAAAGGAGAATACAAAAGTGAAAGTTTCCGGTATCCAAGACCCGACCGCTCAAATGATCCAGCAGTACCAGAAGAACGAAGGTCTGCGGCAGGAAGCGGATCGGCCGGCCGGCGGAGTCGCTGCTCCTGAAGAAACGGTTGATCTTTCCACGAAGGCACGGGATGTTCATTCGATTCAGAATGCCCTGGCGGGCATTCCGGATATCCGCGAAGAAAAAGTCCAGGAATTGAAGAGCCGGATAGAGGCGGGAACATATAACGTGAGCGGGGAACAGATCGCCGGGAAAATCGTGGGAGAATCGCTTCTCGACATTTTCGCGTAATATCGCGAACGGATCCGCTCCACACCGGCGCATGTCTTTCTTATGCGCCTGCCGTGTTTTGTTCCCCCCCAGCCATGCGTTATCATCCTCCGATGGATTCCGGACCGGAAGACCGCCCGCCGACACGTTATCGATTGAAAGGATGATCGTTCATGTCTCAAAAATTCAACAGTCGAACCGGAAAAATCGAAAAGGAACTGGATTCCCTCTATGAGCGTCTTCTGGCCAATCTGGAACGGGAATGGTCGGTGCAGCAGTCCCTGCTCCATCTGCTGGAGGAGGAACGGACGGCCCTGACCCAGGCATCGACCGAGGCCATCGAAGAAACCAATTCCCGCAAGGAAACGCTTGTCCTGGAGGAAAAGGAAAACGCCGCCGCCCGCCGGGCCATCATTGAACGGATGAGTATCATAGGCGGCTGGCAGGGACGGGAAGTGACCCTCTCCTTCCTGGCGGACAGCGCCTCCGACGAGGCCGCAGCGGAGAGTTTGAGGGATTATCAACAGACCCTGCCGCGCCTTGTGGATACCATCCGGATCCATAACCGGCGCAACCGGGAATTGATCCATGCCGCCCTGGCTGATACCGAAGGGGCCCTGCAATTGATCCGGAGCATGGTTTCCCCGGCGGCGAATTATCAGAAGACGGGCCGGTTCAACGCAAACGCAGTTCAAGGAACGTTCATCCACCGGGAAGGATAAGTCCATGGCAATCAGCGCGCTTCTCAATACGGCAAAGGAATCCCTGTTAAGTCACCAGTTGGCCATCGACGTAACGGGCACGAATATCGCCAATGTCAACACGCCGGGATACTCGCGGCAAAAAGCCGTTTTCTCTTCGACCGGCGGCATGGGTGTCAAAAGCGGCGGTTTGCAGATCGGGGTCGATATCGGAAGTATTGAAAGGGTGTATGACAATTACCTGGATTCACAGATCATTCAACAGAATCAGCTGGTCGGATATCATGAAACGAAGGCGGATATCCTGTCCAACGTGGAAACGATTTTTGATGAAAGCAAGGGCGGCGGGTTTGCGGATCTCCTCGGCCGCTTCTGGGGGAACTGGCAGGATTTGTCGGGGAACCCGGATGGACAGGTTCAAAGGTCCGCTCTTCTCAGCACTGCAGACTGCCTTGCCGGCATGTTCAGGGATATCAGCGCCGGATTGAAGAATATCAAAACGAGCACGGAGCAGGAAATCTCTTCGGTCGTGACCGAAATCAATTCGATCGGTGCGGCTATCGGGGACTTGAATGAACGGATTGTCGGGGCCGGATCGGTCCAGGGTGGCGCGAATCTGATGCAGGACAAGCGGACGGAACTTTTAAAATCCCTGGGGAACCTGATCGATATCAACACCCTCGAAGGCCTTGACGGCAGCGTGAAGATTTTTCTGTCCAATGGGGAGTTGCTCGTTGACGGTACGATGACAAGAAGTCTTGCCCTTGAGCCCCGTGGCACCGATTCGTCCGTTTCCGATATCGTTTTTGCCGACAGGCCGGGCGAAGCCGTGACGGGCAGCATCAAACAGGGGAAACTGGGGGCGTTGATCGAGGCCAGGGACGAGATCATCCCCCAGTATGTGAACAGGATCGATACCCTGGCAACGGGGATTGCCGATGAAGTGAACGCGGTCCACCGGGCGGGATTCGACCGCTACCGGAACACGGGAATCGACTTCTTCGATCCCGTGACCAGGGCGGAAGATATGCGGGTCAATCCCGAAATTTCCAGGGATCTCAACCGGATTGCCGCGTCTTCGACGGTCGCGGGAGACGGGGACAACGCCCTCGCGCTCGGCGGGTTGGGGCAACTGCGGCTGCTGAACGACGGGCTGTCGACATTCAGTGATTACTATACCTCGATTGTCGGCCGGATCGGGCAGGAACTGGCCAACAGCAACTGGTCCGTGGAGCATCAGAATAACGTCATGGACCGTTTGAGCAATTTGCGGGAATCCGTTTACGGGGTATCCGTGGACGAGGAGATGGTGAAGCTGATCCAGTATCAGCTCGGGTATAATGCGGCAGGCAAGCTTTGCTCCGTCGTCGACGAGATGCTTGATACCCTGATGAGCATCCGTTAGGAGGATCAGTCAGACATTGTCGGGGAGAATGTGAAGGGCGGGAGATGATGCGAGTAACGGACAACATGAAGTATTATTCGGCGATTAAAAACGTGAACGGCCTTCAGAAAGGCTATCATGACCTGCTGGAGAAACTGGCGAGCCAGAAACGGATCAATCGTCCCTCGGACGATCCCACGGGGATGATGAAAGTTCTGGATTGCCGGCAGACCCTGGCCGCCATCGAACAGTACCAGAGCAATATCGAGCGGGGAACGACCTGGATCTCCGTGACGGAGAAAACCCTGACCGGGATCATCGATCTCCTGTCGAACGTGCAGGTGATCGCCGGCAATTACGGCACGGAAACCGATGCCGTCAGGGCCATCTCAGGCAGGCAGGTGCAGGATTTGCGGGAACAGATTCATTCCCTTGCCAACTCTTCCCTGGGCGGGAATTATCTGTTCTCCGGATCCATGGTCGGTACGGAGCCCTTTTCGGACACCCAGCAGAGCGCGGAAACCGAGGCCGGCATGGGGGCGAAGAACGTTTACGATAAAACCATTTCCGTGAGTGGGACCTACACGGGAGATACAAACAAGACCTACGTCGTCAGGATGATGGGAAGCGACGAGGTGGTGGGAAGTTTTTATCAGCTTTCCACGGACGGCGGAAAAACCTGGGGTGATCCCTCCGATGACTGGGTTGGAAATTCAATCCTCCTGGATTCTTCGGATAATCTGACGCTTGCGTTTGAAAGCG
>JAGVTI010000157.1 GCA_019136935.1 Deltaproteobacteria bacterium | reverse complement strand
CCCCCGGCAGGCTTTTCAAACCCAGAACCAGCAGGATGGTCAGAATCTGGAGGGCCGTCGTGACTTTGCTGATCAGGATCGGTTTGATTTCAAAGGAAATCGACATCATGAACAGAACGAACGTCCCCGCCAGGATGATCACGTCCCGGCTGATCACGATCACCGTCAGCCAGCCGGGGATAACCTCCGCAATGGACAGGGTCAGAAAACAGGTGATCAGAAGGGCCTTGTCCGCAATCGGGTCAAGATACTCGCCAAGGGTCGTTTTCTGGTGCAGCAGGCGGGCCAGAAAACCGTCCAGGGCATCCGTTATGCCGGAAATGAAAAAGGTGATCAGGGCCTTGAGATACTCCCCGTCCATCAGGAAGATAACGATCAGCGGAACCAGGAGGATACGCAGCAGCGTCAGCAGGTTGGGAATGTTCATACGCGGATTTTCTCGGGGTTACTCTGATTCTGAATTCTTCCTGCTTCCTCCGGGTGCAACCCATGGCCGTAATTCCTGAAACCTGCCGACTCCCCTGCGTGGAGCGCCATCCATCCTCCGGAACTCTGCCGGAACCGGATCATCCCGTCACGTCCGGACCGTCGGGGAGCGTTTTCATCACCTTTTCAAAAATTTCCCCGATGGCGGCTTCATAGCCCTGGAACGATTTCATTTCCAGTTCCCTGCGGGTAAAACCGAAGTTTTTCTCCGAGACGCTGTGCCTGGCCTGCCAGATGGTCGCCCCGGTTTTCGCACTCCTCATGTCAAAGGACAGCTCAACCTGTGTCGGCGCGTACATGAACCGATAAGAGGTTTTTATTTTCCGGATCGTGCAATAAAGGACCGCATCCGCCCCCGTAAGCTCGCCGATGGTCGCCGGCGGAATCCCTTCACTGGCTATCGTCTTATTGCCGTAGATCCCGTCCAGCTTTTCGTCGATCGTCCCGGCGGGAATCTTCGGATAGCCCTTGAAGTAAAGCTCATCGATCGCCCGCTGACGCACGATGGTTCCGATCATCGGATCGGCCACGTGATTGATCGTCGGCAAAACGGCAATCAGGCGGGGCACCGCCTTTGCCGGAGGCGGTTTCAGCACGGCGGTTTTCCTTGAACTGCAACCCGCCATGACCAGCAAAACGATCAAAAAGGCGCACAGCAAGATGATTTTCTTCGGCATATAGAACCTCTCGATAAAACGGTTAAAACCTGTTTCCCCGACCCAAAGCGGCATGGCCTTGACAGGGGGAACGCCGTTGCTCACTTTCGACGGACAATCTCCCCCGTTATGGCGTCATCCGTTAATTCCCTCACAACAAAAGGAAGCTGGACCTCCGTCACACAGAGGGAAGTTCCCTGGAGAATCAATCGGAAACTGACTTCCTTCCAGGAAAAACGCGCCGGTCTGACTTCCCTGACACACGGGACTTCTGCTTTCAGGAATGCCCGCAGCTGTACGTATTCTTCGTGGCTGCGTACATCCCTTACCGTCAGGGTAACCTCCCTATCGGCACGTTCGGACCGAACGATTTCGTAACCCAGGAATTGCAGCCTCTCCGACAGGATGCCGGTCAAAAGCGTCGCGCTGACGCCCACACGGTAAACCCTTCCATCCGACGTTTCCCCGGTTATGGCGTACTTCTGGATGTAGCGGCCCCGATTCGGCGAAACGGCCCGCCACGCCTCCTCGGCCTTTGACGGCGGCAACCCGGGCCTCAGGACCTGGACCACGGCCGCCTTCAGAGCCTGGGAAAGGGCGCTTTCAACCGCCCTTTCTCTCGCCTGCGAAAGATTCTGCCGGTCTATGATACCGGCCCCTTCCACATCCACCGACAGGATATCCGCGGAACCGGCCGGCCAAACGGGACATGGATGAAAAAAAGAAAACGCCATGATCAGCACCGCAACAAGAAACGGGCCGATCACCCGCGGGGAAACCCCTTTTGCCCTCAGATGCTTAACGGCTCTCCTCCGACCCATGCTCGCTCTTTAATTTTGCGATCTCCTCGCGAATGACACGCTCGGCAATCGCCGGGAAAAGTTCCCGGCAAACGTTTTCCGCAACCGCCGTCACCCTTTTCATCACTTCATCGTCCGGAACGGCGCCGGATGCCATGGGAGACGTTTCCTCCTTGACCACGTCAACCAGTTCGTAAACGACCTTCCCCAGAAGAGGGCCCGTCTGCTCCATCACGTCATCTTCTTCAACCACATCTACGAGGTCATAAACCTTCT
>JAGVTI010000126.1 GCA_019136935.1 Deltaproteobacteria bacterium | reverse complement strand
GACCAGCTATTCTCAGAACGTTCTGCAGCATTCCGTCGATGTCGCCTACCTGACGGGCATGATGGCGGCGGAATTGAAAATGAATGTTAAGGAAGCGAAACGGGCCGGATTGCTCCACGATATCGGCAAGGCCGTCGATCATAAGATCGAGGGGCCTCATGCGACCATCGGTGCCGATTACGCCAAACGGTTCGGCGAGTCAGCCCGGATTGTCCAGGCGATCGCCACCCATCACGATGACGGCCGGACCAACACGCTGCTGGGGGTGCTGGTGCAGGCCGCCGATACCCTGTCTGCAGCAAGACCTGGCGCCAGGCGTGAAATGCTTGAATCCTATGTGAAGCGCCTGGAAGAACTGGAAGCGATCGCCAAATCCTTCAGCGGGGTGGATAAGTGTTTCGCCATCCAGGCGGGCCGGGAAATCCGCATTCTCGTGGAGAATGAAAAAATTTCCGACAATGACGCCGTCATGCTCTGCCGCGATATCATCAAGAAGATCGAGGAAGATCTGACTTATCCCGGACAGATCAAGGTGACCGTGATCCGGGAGACGCGCGTCTCCGACTATGCCAAATAAGCGGCATATCGCTTTGCTGACGCGGAGAAGCGGGGAACATCATGAAAATACTTTTTATCGGCGACATCGTGGGGAAACCGGGGCGAAGGGCGGTGCGGGAACTCCTGCCGGAGGTCGTCAAGGATCACGACGTCGATTTTATCATTGCCAACTGTGAAAACGCCGCGGCCGGATTCGGTGTCACGAAAGACATCGTGGAGGAGTTGTTCCGGTACAATATCGATGTTTTGACCTCCGGCAATCACATCTGGGATAAAAAGGAAGTGGTGGATTTTCTCGAAGATTATGAAAATCTGCTGCGGCCGGCCAATTATCCCGATCCGAACCCCGGCTGGGGCACCGTGGTGATGCCCGCCGTTTCCGGAGAGAACATCGGGGTGATCAACCTGGAGGGACGCGTGTTCATGCGGCCCCTCGATTGTCCTTTCAAAAAAGCCAAAGAAGAAACGGAAAAACTGAAAACCCGGGCCAAAATCATTTTCGTGGACATGCATGCCGAGGCGACGTCGGAGAAGAGGGCTCTGGGCTGGTTTCTGGACGGGCAGGTGACGGCGGTTGTCGGCACCCATACCCATGTCCAGACAGCGGACGAGGAAGTGCTCCCCAATGGGACCGCCTATATTACCGATGTCGGGATGACTGGCCCTTTCGATTCCGTGATCGGGATCAAAACCGGCACCATTCTGGAGAAATTTCTGACTCAGATTCCCAATCGTTTCGATGTGGCCAAAAAGGATATCCGCCTCCAGGGTGTGATCGTCGACGCGGACGAAAAAACGGGAAAAAGCAGGGGGATACAGAGAATCAGCATCAAATTGAACGACAGGCAGGGAGAACCTTGATTTGAAAAGTGTATTTGACGTTTTAAGTGAAAGGGGATTTATCGAGCAGATCACGGATGAGGACCTCGTCCGGGACCTGCTGCAAAACGAGCGGGTAACCTGTTACATCGGTTTCGACCCGACGGCGGCAAGTCTGCATATCGGGAGCCTGGTCCCGATCATGTCCCTGGCCCACATGCAGCGGGCCGGGCACAAGCCGATCGCCCTGGTCGGCGGCGGCACCGCCCTGATCGGCGATCCGAGCGGCAAAACGGAGATGCGCCAGATCCTCACCCGCGAACAGATCGATCACAACGCCCAGTGCCTGCGGAAGCAGTTGTCCCATTATCTCGATTTTTCCGACGGCCGGGCCATGCTCGTGAACAACGCCGAGTGGCTCGTACAGTTGAATTACATCGAATTCCTGCGGGACATCGGACGGCATTTCAGTGTCAACAAGATGCTGGCGGCGGAAAGTTACCGCATGCGCCTGGAACGGGGTCTCAATTTCATCGAATTCAATTACATGCTGCTGCAGTCTTATGACTTTTACTATCTATTCGAACATTATCAATGCGTTCTCCAGATGGGCGGGAACGACCAGTGGGGGAATATGCTGGCGGGAAGCGACCTGATCCGGAGGATGACGGGCAAAAATGCCTTCAGCATGACCTTTCCCCTCATTACGACGTCATCGGGCCATAAAATGGGGAAAACGGAGAAGGGGACGGTCTGGCTCGACGGAGCCCTGACGTCGCCTTACGAGTATTACCAGTACTGGGCCAACACGGAAGACGCCGATGTCGAGAGGTTCCTGGGCC
>JAGVTI010000245.1 GCA_019136935.1 Deltaproteobacteria bacterium | reverse complement strand
GCTGCAGATTCGTGCCTTTCATGAACAGGCGGGACACAACGGCGAAAAAGAATTTTTCTATCATATCCCAATGAGGCAATGAACGGAATAAATCGTTTTATTGTCGCCTTCTAGCACATTTCTTTTGTGATTGCTCCTGATATAAACGCATTTCCGATGACGGGGCGAAGGCTTTTTGATTTCGTCGAGGATCGTTCCTGCCGGGCTTGATCGAATTCCACGGGGTTCTTCGCCATTGGAAAGGGAGTGCTCTTTTTTTCTCCGGAGACAGGATGTCCGTCAATTAGAAATTGACCGTGACCGTCCAATGCTGTAATAGACGATATAATTTGACATGTTAAGGAAATTTGCAAGGAGAAAAATGACACTGCTGGGACGAAAAAAAAGGGCTCTTCTCGTCTTGGAAGACGGCACGGTATACCACGGCCACGCCTTTGCCGGCTCCGGCGAGGTGTTGGGGGAAGTGGTCTTCAACACGGGCATGACCGGTTACCAGGAAGTCATCACCGATCCCTCCTACAAAGGGCAGATCGTCACCATGACGTACCCGCTGGTGGGAAATTACGGGATCAATCCGGAAGACATGGAATCCGGGGGGGTTCACCTGGAAGGCTTCATCGTCCGGGAATACCAGCCGCACCCCAGCAATTGGCGCAGCCGCCGGAGCCTGCGGGATTTTCTTGAATCCCATGACAAGCTCGGCGTCGAGGGAATCGACACCCGGGCGCTGACGCGGCGCATCCGCCTGCAGGGCGCCATGCGGGGTGTTCTGACGACCCGTACCGGCGATCCGGAGGCGCTGGTGAAAAAAGCCAGGGCCTATCCGGGCCTGGTGGGCCGGGATCTCGTCAAAAGCGTGACCTGTTCCCACCCCTACCGGTGGACGCGGGGATTGCCCCAGTCGATTGAAAAAGACCTGCCCGCCTCGGCGGGAAAAAGGGTGGTGGTCCTGGACTGCGGCGTCAAATTCAACATTCTCCGCTGCCTGGAGCAAAGGGGTTGCGAAGTACTGGTCGTTCCGGCGCAAACCGGCGCCGGTGAAATCCTGGCTTACGCCCCCGACGGGGTTCTTCTTTCCAACGGACCGGGCGATCCGGCGGCCCTGCCCCACATCGTGGAGGCGGTCCGGGTGCTGCTGGGGAAAATCCCCGTTTTCGGCATCTGCCTGGGTCACCAGATCCTCGGCCAGGCTGTCGGCGGCAGGACGGCGAAGTTGAAATTCGGCCATCACGGGATCAATCAGCCGGTGAAAAACGTGGAAAACGGTAAAGTGGAGATCACCTCGCAGAACCACGGCTTCGTCGTGGAACCCGCCTCGATTCCCGGGGCCGGGGAGGTCACCTTCGACAATCTCAACGACCGGACATCGGAGGGGCTGTGTTATCCGGACCTGAAGGCCTTCAGCGTTCAGTACCATCCCGAAGCGGCGCCGGGCCCGCACGACACCCTGTATCTTTTCGACCGCTTCATCGAAATGATGGCGGGCAAGTAGAACCGGGGCCGTCAGGTTTTCCTGAATAGAAAGAGGTTACCCTTGATTCTCATCATCGATTTCGGATCCCAGTATAACCAGTTGATCGCCCGCCGTGTCCGGGAGCACCATGTCTATTGCCAGATCGAGCCCCCGGATATCCCCCTCGACCAGATCAGGACCCTTCAACCCGAAGGCATCATCCTGTCGGGAGGCCCTGCCAGTATCTATGAAAAGGGAAGCCCGAAGGTCGATCCGGGTATCTTTGAACTGGGCATTCCCGTTTTAGGGATCTGCTACGGCATGCAGTACATGGTGAACATCCTGGGCGGCGCCGTCGCCGGGTCGAACAAACGGGAGTACGGTTTTGCCGCCCTGACCGTCAAAGACGGTGGAGGCATTTTCCGGGGCATTGAAAAAGAAACGACGTGCTGGATGAGCCACGGCGATTCGATACAGGCCCTTCCCGCGGGTTTCCAGGCCACGGCGGTGACGGACAATACGCCCGTGGCGGCGGCGGAAAACAGGGAGAAAAGATTCTACGGCTTCCAGTTCCACCCGGAAGTGGTTCACACCCGCGAAGGGATGAGGATGCTCGAAAACTTTCTCTTCCGGGTCTGCCGTTGCGAGAAATCCTGGACAATGGAATCGTTTGCCCGGGACGCCGTCGAGGAGATCCGTTCCCAGGTCGGGTCTGGCCGGGTCATCCTGGGGTTGAGCGGCGGCGTCGATTCTTCCGTTGCGGCCCTGCTTCTTCATCAGGCCGTCGGCGACCGGCTCACCTGCGTTTTCGTCGATAACGGCGTTCTCCGGGAAGGGGAAGCGGAAAAGGTCCAGGACGTGTTCCGCAAGCATTACCGCATCCGCCTGCGTTTCGTCCGGGCGAAGAAGGTTTTCCTGGACCGTTTGAAGGGGGTTGCCGATCCGGAACGGAAACGGAAGATCATCGGCCGGACCTTTATCGAAATCTTCGAGAAAGAGGCGAAGAGCATCAAGGGCGCGGCGTTTCTGGCCCAGGGCACCCTGTATCCCGACATCATCGAATCCCGCTCGGCCTTCGGCGGTCCCAGTGCGGTCATCAAATCCCACCACAATGTGGGAGGCCTTCCCAGGAGGATGCGCCTGAAACTGATCGAGCCCCTGAAGCATCTCTTCAAGGACGAAGTCCGGCTGCTGGGCCGGGAACTCGGTCTGCCCGACGAGATGATCTGGCGGCAGCCCTTCCCGGGGCCGGGGCTTGCGATCCGGATTATCGGTGAGGTGACGGACCGCCGCCTGTCCATCCTCAAGAAGGCCGACGTCATCCTCCAGGATGAGATCAGGGCGGCGGGTTATTACCGCAAGCTCTGGCAGTCCTTCGCGGTTCTGCTGCCCATCAAGAGTGTCGGCATCATGGGGGACCGGCGGACCTACGAGCATATCCTGGCCATCCGGGCCGTGACCAGCGACGACGCCATGACGGCGGACTGGGCGAAACTGCCCCATGACCTCCTGGGACGGATCGCCAACCGGATCATCAACGAGGTCCGGGGGGTGAACCGGGTTGTCTACGATATCAGTTCCAAGCCGCCGAGCACGATCGAATGGGAATAAATGAGGCTGTCATTTCGAACGAACGGGAGAAATCCTGATCCGTTATTTCAAGATTTCTCCCTGCGGTCGAAATGGAAAAATGTTAATAGAAAACAAACGGTTACGATAATAAGCAACAACGTCGGCCGGGTACTTGCCCATCCGTACACTGAAATAACATGCCGAAGCGAACGGATCTCAGGAAAATACTCATCATCGGGTCGGGTCCCATCATCATCAGCCAGGCCTGCGAGTTCGACTATTCGGGGACCCAGGCCTGCAAGGCCCTGAAAGAGGAAGGATACGAGGTTGTTCTGGTCAACAGCAACCCCGCCACGATCATGACGGACCCGGGGACGGCGGACCGCACCTACGTGGAGCCGATCACCCCCGAAGCCGTTGCCCGGATCATCGAGAAGGAGCGGCCCGACGCCCTGTTGCCCACCCTGGGCGGTCAGACGGGGCTGAACACGGCCGTGGCCGTGGCAAAGACGGGTGTCCTCGAGAAATTCGGCGTGGAAATGATCGGGGCGTCCGTCGATGTCATCCACAAGGCGGAGGACCGGGGCAAATTCCGGGCGGCCATGGAGCGCATCGGCCTCAAGGTTCCCCGAAGCGGTTTTGCCCGGTCCATGGAAGAGGTCCTGCAGATATCGGAGTGGATCGGTTTTCCCATCATCGTCCGGCCTTCCTTTACCCTCGGGGGGACGGGAAGCGGTGTGGCCTATAACCGCGAAGATCTCCTGGAGATTGCCAAGGCGGGGCTCGACGCGAGCATGATCCATGAAATCATGCTGGAGCAGTCGGTTCTCGGCTGGAAGGAATACGAGCTGGAGGTCATGCGTGACCGGGCGGACAACGTCGTCATCATCTGTTCCATCGAAAATCTCGATCCCATGGGGGTCCACACGGGGGAATCCATCACGGTGGCTCCGGCCCAGACCCTGACGGACCGGGAATACCAGGTCATGCGCGATGCGGCGATCGCCATCATGCGGGAGATCGGCGTGGAGACGGGCGGATCGAACTGCCAGTTCGCCGTCAACCCCGAAAACGGCGAGATGATCGTCATCGAAATGAACCCCCGTGTGTCCCGCTCGTCGGCCCTGGCCTCCAAGGCGACGGGATTTCCCATCGCCAAGATCGCGGCGAAGCTCGCCGTCGGGTACACCCTGGATGAAATCCCCAACGACATCACCCGGGAAACCAGGGCGTCGTTCGAGCCGGCCATCGATTACTGCGTCGTGAAGATTCCCCGGTGGACCTTCGAGAAATTCCCCGAAACGGAAGATTTCCTGACGACGTCCATGAAGTCTGTCGGCGAGACCATGGCCATCGGCCGGACCTTCCGGGAAGCCCTCCAGAAGGCGGTTCGTTCCCTGGAGACGGGGCGCTTCGGCCTGATCGAGCCCCTGCCCAAAGAGGGCAGGCAGGCACGGGAGGTGATTGCGGCCAATATCAAAAAGCCCAACTCCAAACGGCTTTACCATGTGGCGGCGGCGTTTCATGCAGGAATGACCGTGGAAGAGGTTCACCGCCTGACCCGGATCGATCCCTGGTTTCTTCGCCAGATCGAGGATATTGTGCAGGCCGAACGGATTATCGCGAAGTCGGTCCCGACAGCCGGTCTCCTGCGGGAAGCCAAGGAGATGGGCTTTTCCGACCGGCTCCTGGCTGCACTGTGGAAGACGACGGAGCAGGAGATCCGCGAACGGCGGTTCCGGGAAGGCATCCTGCCGGTTTACAAGCTCGTCGATACCTGCGCGGCGGAGTTCGAGGCGTACACGCCCTACTATTACTCGACCTACGAGACGGAATGCGAGGCCTGGCCGTCGGCGAAGCGCAAGGTGGCCATCCTGGGAGGCGGGCCCAACCGGATCGGACAGGGGATCGAATTCGATTACTGCTGCGTCCATGCGTCCTTCGCCCTGCGCGAGGAGGGGTACGAGAGCATCCTGGTCAATTCCAACCCGGAGACGGTCAGCACCGACTACGACACCTCGGACAAGCTGTTTTTCGAACCCGTGACCCTGGAGGACGTCCTGCATATCCTGAGAACCGAGGGCAACGGCGATATCGGGGCGGTCCCCGTCATCGTCCAGTTCGGCGGCCAGACCCCCCTGAACCTGGCCAAGGGGCTGGAAGCCGCCGGGGCGACCATCCTGGGGACTTCTCCCGACGCGATCGACCGGGCGGAGGACCGGGAACGTTTCCAGGAAATCGTCGAGCGCCTGCAACTGAATCAGCCGAAGAACGATACGGCCATGAACACCGAAGAGGCCGTCATCGCCGCCGAGCGAATCGGCTACCCTGTCCTCGTCCGGCCCTCCTACGTTCTCGGGGGGCGCTCCATGGAAATCATTTATGATTCAGGTACGTTGCGTCAGTTCATGGTCCGGGCGCTGGAAGTTTCACCGGGTCATCCCATCCTGATCGACAAGTTTCTGGAAGACGCCGTCGAAGTCGATGTCGATGCCCTCAGCGACGGAACCGAAACGGTCGTGGCGGGGATCATGGAGCACATCGAGGAGGCGGGGATCCATTCCGGCGACAGCGCCTGTGTCCTTCCCCCGATGACCTTTTCCCGGGAACTGCTGGCCACGATCGACGAACAGACGAAACGGATCGCTCGGGAACTCGGCGTCGTCGGTCTCATGAACATTCAATACGCCGTCAAGGACGGCGTTTTGTACGTCCTGGAAGTGAATCCCCGGGCCTCCCGGACGATTCCCTTCGTCAGCAAGGCGATCGGCGTGCCCCTGGCGAAAATGGCGACCCGGGTCATGCTGGGCCGTACCCTCCGGGAACTCGGGATTACGGGAACCATCCGGCCGGATCATGTTTCCGTCAAGGAAGCGGTCTTCCCCTTCAACCGGTTTCCCAACGTCGACATCCTCCTGGGACCGGAGATGAAATCGACGGGCGAGGTCATGGGGATCGACCGGTCCTTCGGCGTGGCCTTCGCGAAATCCCAGATGGCCGCCGGTTTCGAGGTGCCCCTCGATGGGTGCGTTTTTGTCAGCGTCCACGATGATCACAAGGACCGGATCGTTCCCGTCGTCCGGCATTTTTACGACATGGGTTTTTCCATCACGGCCACGAGGGGAACTGCGGCCCGGCTCCGGGACAGGGGGATCCCGGTGGAGACGATTCAGAAGGTCAGCGAAGGACGGCCCCACGTGGTGGACCGGATCAAGAACGGGGATATCCAGATCATCATCAACACGAGCGTCGGCCGGAAGTCTTCCCGCGATGCGTATCATATCCGCCGGGGAGCGCTGGTGTACAACATCCTTTACACGACGACCCTGTCCGGCGCCCGGGCCCTGAGTGAGGCCGTCATGGCCTTGAAACGGAAAGGATGGGGCGTGAATCCCCTCCAGGATTATCACCGGGTATCCGCCGGGGAGGAGTGAGGGAGATGGGCATCGATCATGGCGTTGGAAAGGCGGTGAAAAAGGCGGTTCAAACCGATGGGAAACCCCGGGACGCCTGCGGGGTTTTCGCCGTTTACGGTCACGAGGAGGCGGCGCGCCTGACCTTCTTCGGGCTTTTCGCCCTTCAGCACCGGGGGCAGGAAAGCGCGGGGATCGCCGTGGCCGACGGTTGCCGGATCCGGGAGAGAAAAGGCATGGGGCTGGTTTCCGAAGTCTTCCAGGAGGAGAACCTGAAGAAGCTTCCCGGTACCATGGCGATCGGCCATGTCCGGTATTCCACGACGGGCTCCTCCGTGATTTCCAACGCGCAGCCTTTCCTGGTGCACCATGCCGACGAATATTATGCCCTGGCCCATAACGGGAACCTCGTCAACGCCCAGGCGTTGCGGTCGGCCCTGGAAGACAAGGGCTCCATTTTCCAGTCGACGATGGACAGCGAAGTCATCATTCACCTGATGGCCCCACACCTCAAAGACCGCTTCGAGGACGCCCTCGTCAATGCCCTCTCCCAGGTTCGGGGCGCTTACAGCGTGGTCATGCTGACAAAAGACAAGGTGATCGCCACGCGGGATCCCCGGGCGTTTCGTCCCCTTTCCCTGGGACGCCTCGATCATCATGGCTGGGTGATTGCATCGGAGACCTGCGCTTTCGATCTCATCGGGGCCCAGTACCTGCGGGATATCGAACCGGGCGAAATCGTCATGATCGACGAATCGGGGCTGCGCAGTCTCAATCCCTTCCCCGCCGTGAAGCCGTGCCATTGCATTTTTGAAATGATCTACTTCGCCCGGCCGGACAGCCAGGTCTTCGGGGAAAACGTCTACCTCTGCCGCAAGCGTTTGGGCCACCGCCTGGCCAAGGAGTTTCAGCCCGGGGTGGATCTGGTCATGCCTTTCCCGGATTCGGGGAATTACGCCGCCCTGGGTTACGCCGAGGAGAGCGGGATTCCCTTCGAGATGGGGATGATCCGGAATCACTACGTGGGACGAACCTTTATTCAACCCACCCAGATCATGAGGGACTTCGGGGTCCGCGTCAAGCTGAACCCCGTCCGCCCGCTTCTCAGGGGTAAACGGGTACTCATCGTCGAGGATTCCATCATCCGGGGGACGACGAGCCGGAACCGGGTGAGGAATTTGCGGGAAAACGGGGCGAAGGAGATTCACATGGCCGTCAGCTGTCCCCCCACCCGCTTTCCCTGCCCCTACGGGATCGATTTTTCCTCCAAGGGGGAGCTCCTCGCCGCCCGGGAGGGGAGCGTCGATGCCATCGCCCGCTTTCTCGGCCTCGAATCCCTCCATTACCTGAGCCTGGAAGGGATGGTGGCCGCAACGGGAATGCCCGCCGATCAGTTCTGCCTGTCCTGCTATACGGGGAACTACCCGATCGTTCCTCCGGAGAGCCTGGAAAAACTCTGTTTCGAGAAGCAGGGAAAATGAAGAAGGCGGGGTTCATAATGCAGGCCGCCGGGAGACGGGAAGCCCCTTGCGACCGTTTCACCAGTGGGGCTGGTTGCCGATCCTCTGACCCATGACTTCGGTTGTTTCGGTGACCACCAGGAATGCATCGGGATCGACGGCGGTGACGAGCCTTTTCAATCTCGGCAGTTCGCGGAAGGCGATCACGGTGTAAATGATGTCGCTGGGTTCGTCGGAGTACCCGCCCTTGGCCTGGATCACCGTGACACCCCGGTCCAGCTTCTCGAGAATCGACCGGACGAGTTCAGTTTTTGATTTCGAGATGATCATGACCGATTTCCGCTGGCTCAATCCCGTCACCACCAAATCCATCACGCGGGCTGTCACATAAATGAAAACCAGCGTGTAAAGGGCGCTTTCCAACGAAAACAGGATGGCCGTCATGATCAGGACGGCACTGTTGAAAGCGAGTGTCGTGTTTCCCAGGCTGATGGAAAAACGCATGAGAATCATGACGGAAAGAATATCCGTGCCTCCGGAGGAACCGGCCGAACGGAGGATGACGCCCAATCCGACCCCCATGATGATGCCCGCCAAAAGAGCCGCAAGGAATTTGTCCTGGATGGAAATGGGGATGGATATCCATTCCACGGCCAGGGAGAAGAGGAACGTCCCGACGATGCTGTAGAGAAAAAAACGGCGGCCGACATATTTCCATCCCAGGGCGAACAGGGGGATATTCAGGAGCAGGTACAGGGCGCCCAGGGATATCCCGGGGGCAAGGTAATGAATGACCAGGGCCAAACCGGTGACGCCTCCGCTGACAAATGCCTTCGGGACCAGGATCCCGTTGATGGCCACGGCGCAGATGACGCTGCCGATCGAGATCAGACCGAGATTCCGGAGAATGCTTCCGATGTGGTATCCGCCGATCACGCCGCGGAATCCTGAAATCATTGTTCCTCCTTTGCCCGGATCTCCGTTTCATGACCGGGCCCGTGCGTAAAAACACTTTTTTATTTCTTCGACAGGACTTCCGCCTGCCCCAGCAATACCCGCTCGGGAATATGGATCGTCGAAGTCGGGAAAGCGACTTCGGCGCCGTGAGAGACGACAATCCGGTAGGCCTTCATGAGAACGTCCTCCTTGACCTGGTGGTATTCCACCCATACCTTTGTCCGGGTATAGGCATAGATGAAGAAGTCCAGGGAGGATGGACCGAAGGTATTGAAATTGACGATCAGGGTTTGATCGGGATCGATGCCGGGATGCTCGATCAGCATCGTCCGGACGTCCTGCACGATCTCCATGATCTTGCCCGCATCGTCATAACGGACGCGGATGGTTTCGTATATGCGCCGATGGGTCATGCGGGACGGATTTTCCAGGGCGATGGTGGTGAAGGTCGCGTTCGGAACGTAAAGAGGCCGGTTTTCGAAGGTGCGGATGCGGGTGAGACGCCATCCGATGTATTCCACCACGCCTTCGATGTTTCTGTCCGGGGAACGGATCCAGTCCCCGACGGCGAAGGGCCGGTCCAGAAAGATGGTCAGGCCGCCGAAAAAATTGGACAGAATGTCCTTGGCCGCGAAGCCCACCGCGATGCCGCCGATGCCGCCGAAGGCGAGAACCCCCGAAATGCTGAATCCCAGAGTCTGCAGGATCATCAGGGATGCCGTGATCAGGATGGAGATTCTCAGGAGCTTTCCGATGGCGTCCGCCGTGGTCGCGTCGATGGGATCTCCTTTTTTGCGGTGGATTTCGAGGATGTTGTCATGGGCCTGCCGGACGAGGTTCAGGAGGAACCACGTCATGACGACGATCACCGCCACGTAGCCGGCCGTCTGGGACAGTTCCAGAAAAGACGTTTCCGGCACCATGAAATGAATGGCGGTGTAAACGCCGAGGATCCAGATCAGGGCGCTCAGGGGTTTCTTCAGGGAAGCCACGATGGCGTTGTCCCAGGGATTTTCCGTCTGGAGCGTTCTTTGATGCAGATGGGACAGGATCTTCTTCTGGATGAAATCGACCAGAAGGGCGAAGAACACGATGAGGAACACGA
>JAGVTI010000049.1 GCA_019136935.1 Deltaproteobacteria bacterium | reverse complement strand
CGCCAGAAAATTCGCTTCACGTCCGCTCGTGGTAATCAAGGTCGGTTCGGCCAGGACCTTCGTCAGGCCGTTTTCCTTCAGGGCGTCAATGAAGGTCGTCCAGGAGGCATTCGCTCCCAGGAAATGAAAGATCATGCCGACGCTGTTGCCGACCTCCAGGGGATTCCCCGGCCAGCCATCGTCGGGAAGGGTCACGAGATTCTTGAGCAACGAAATGCCGTAGGTGTTTCCTCCCTCACTGATATAAGCGAAATTGACACCCAAGCGCCGCAGGAGGGTTCTCGACATCTCGGAGACACGCACCTCGAGCATCACCTGGTGAACCCCTCCGACCTCGAGGAGATTCATGATCTTCCCCTTCCTGTCCTTGTCCCTCGGGGCGTAGGCCTCGGCCATCGTCAACACCTGGGACAGGTTCGCGGCGCTGGAAACGGTTCCGGAAAGGACGAGGCTGTCGTGGTGGGCCGTGACCCGGATGTCCTTCTCGTTCGGGAGCATGTCGTAAATCTTCTCTCGAAGCCTTACGACATCCGGAGCCACCTCGATATCGATCATGGCGGCGACCCGGCCGTCGGCGCCCCAGAGGGTCGCATTTGTAACACCCGGACTTAATCCGATGAAATAAAGTTGACGGGGCGAGAGGACCTTCACGTCCGCGAAATCCGCCGACCCCAGGGCCACCCGCCGGACATCGGCGCTCGTTTCCGCAACCAGGGACTGGCCCGTGGTCAGGGTCAGTTTCTGCGTAACCGACGGATCCATCCGGAGTTTGACGGGAACCGCCGCCTGGGCGGGATGGAGAAACGCCAAACAGAACAAAACCACACTGGCTACCGCAACGACGGCCGTCAATCGGCCAGGCTTATGAGGACTCATCATTCTCCCCCCCTCGTGAATTTCTCTTCGCTGATTTTGCCGCCCTTGATGATTTCCACCGTAAAGGTTCGGGGTGGCGCCGCCGGAGGCGCTGTTCGCGTCCTCACCGGCCGCACGCCGGGTGCGCTCGCCGCCGGCGCCGCTTCGCTATAGGAAGCCAGAAGACGGGACAAGGTCGTTCCCCGTGTCTTCACGTCCTCCGTATCGGTGTAGTTCCGCAGGGCCAACTGGAGCTTTCCCTCCGTGGCCGCCAGGGCCAGTTTTTCTCCCTCTTCGGGAGTGACTTCCAGGGTAATCACGTCGACCGTCACCGGCTTTTCCTTTTTTCCTTCGGCTTCTTCGATGTCCGGTCCCGCCGCCAGAACAAGGATGTTTTCCAGGACGATCTTCGTAATCGTATTGGGAACCTTGTCCTCTTCGGATTTGCTCAGGGAAACCAGGACATCGACCCGGTGGCCGGGGCGGATGAAGCCGGAGATGCCGATCACCTTGTCAACCTTGACCGCCATGGCCCTCTTCTTCGGCGCCACCACCGCCGCCATGCCGCCCGCTTTCACATTCACGGGGGCCAGCTTCGATTCCGTGACGGGTTCGTTGACCTGAATCGGGTAGAGAGCCACACGGCCGACGGCGGCGGCGGGATTCGGGAAATATCCCTGCGGCAGGCTCTCCTTTATGTACGGCCGTGTTTTCAGGAGCTCCGCAGTGAGCACCGTGCCCAGCTTGATTTCAAAAGCGGCGACCGTAATGGGTTGCGACACGCCTTCTCCGGCCGTCGGACCCGTTTTTTTCTGCAACAGACCGTAACTCCAGAAGGCGACCACGGCGGCGATCACCAGGGCGGCCACGAGCATGACGACCGGTGCCGATACCCGGCTCCGGATTTCTTCCCCTATCTTCTTGATGTCCATTTTATCCGCTCCTTTAAGAAATTCGCTTGACTGTCAGCCCCGGCAAAGCCCGCAAACCGTTGCCATCCTGCGTACTTACTTGTCATCCCGTGTATCTTGTCGCCCTTCCCGGTCATTTCCTTTTCATCCCGGGCATTTTCTCCTCATCCTGGTATTTCCTTGTCCATTTATGCATTCCCCAGTCATCCAGAGCATTTTTTTGTCATCCTGAATACTTACTTGCCATCCAGAACGTTTTTTGCCACCTGTATGCTTACTTGTCATCCTGAGCATTTTTTTGTCATCCTGAGCGAAGCGAAGGATCTCTCTTTTCATCCCCGGGATTCTTCGTCGCTACGCTCCTCAGAATGACGACATTCCAACATGGGTGTCGTCAAAGGCTGCGCCCCTGCCCTGAGCCACTCCAAGCGAAGAGTCGCGCTGTCCTATCTTGATTCTCTAAAAGAACCAACCCCGT
>JAGVTI010000176.1 GCA_019136935.1 Deltaproteobacteria bacterium | reverse complement strand
CATCCCCTGGCCGCCAAGGCCATCAGGCGAAAAAACGCCTGGCACAATCCGGATCACGCGAAAAATTACTTCCGGTCAAAGGCCCTGTTCCGCAACTGGGACCGGGAAATGCTCGACCTTTATGTAAAATACGGTCTGTCCGCCGATCCGGACGGAACGCTGAAACTGACCTGTTCTCCCAGGGGGGAAGCGGCCATCTTCATGGGCGGCTCGGCGGAGAATCCCTGGCCTTTGCTGCCCAGAATCGCCTGCCCGGTGCTGGTTCTGGAAGGGGAAAACAGCGAAAGCCTGGCCATCATGAATTTCAGAAAAGTGGCCGCGGCTTTGCTCCGGGGAGAACATCGGGTCATTTCCGGCGCGGGCCATCTGATCCCCATGGAAATGCCCGGACAAACACTTGAAATCATCAAAGACTACTTCGGTTCGCCGTAATAAGTCCCGATTGTTCAAAAGGGAGCGTTCGCTCCTCGAACCTCACCGGTCATGCAGCAGAAAATTTGCGGCGCCGGAAGGACAGCAAAATAAATATTGCACTTCCCATGATTGAGGATTAAATTCTTGGGGTGTGTTTTCCATGATCTATGTCTTCAGTTCTTTGTTGACCCCTTCTCTTACACTTTTCATTGAAAAAGTTAATTCCACGCTCATGGGAGTTTGACCATTTACACATCTTGAGCGGGGAAGGCTCTTTGACGGCTTTGTTTTGTGTATCCAGGACAAACCAATGCATCCGGCAATATTGCCGGCAACGTTTTTTCCGGAAAGGAGGAAAAGTTATGGAAGATCATGTAATGAAGGGAAAAATGTCAACCCCCATATCCCGTCGTTCCCTGCTGAAAGGAAGTGTTGCTCTCGGAGTCCTTGCCTCCTCAGGGGGGCTTGCCTTGAACCTGGCGGCGCCGGGCTCGGTAGAGGCCGGAACGAAGGTGATGCCCAAAAAGTGGGATGAAACGATCGATGTGGTCGTCGTCGGTTCGGGTTTTGCCGGTCTTGCCGCCGCGGCGGAGGCGAGCGCCCAGGGCAGCAAGGTCGTCATCCTGGAAAAAATGCCGACTTATGGAGGCAATTCGATTATCAACGGAGGCGAATACAATTCATGGGATGACAAATATCATTTCCGTGAAAAATTCAAACTGGGAGACGACAGTGCGGAACTGCATAAGCAGGACACCTTGAAAGGCGGCGACTTCTACGGGTTTCCGGAGCTGGTCGAAGTTCTCGTAAATGGGGCGACTCCCGCCCTGAACTGGATGCTGGACAACGGCGGTCTGAAATTAAGAGAAATACTGAACCGGACGGGAGGACACACGGCTTATCGAACCCACACCTGCGTCGAGGGCGTCGGCCGTTGCTACACAGAGGCCCTGAGAAAGATCGCCGAGGGAAAGGGAGCCAAGATTCGCCTCAACACGAAAGTAACCTGGATTTGGCGGAAAGATGCCGATCCCAAGAGTCCCGTCGAGGGTGTGGAGGTCATGACCGGCAAGAAAACAAGGAACATCAAAATCGGCAAAGCCCTGATCCTCGCCTCCGGCGGCTTCGGCCGGGACATCAAGATGCGGCAGTCTTTCAATCCGAGCATCGTGCCCGAATTGAACTGCACCAACCAGCCGGGCGCAACGGGAGAAATGATCCGCTACGCCCAGGCCGTCGGCGCCGATGCCCTGCAGCTTGCATTCATTCAGCTCTATCCCTATGCGGCACCCGACACGGGCATCCTCGATTCGCCGGCGGTTTATCCCTTCCGCGGCCCCGGTTACGGCATTGTCTACGTGAACAAGCTGGGCAAGCGATTCGTCAACGAAATGGAACGACGTGACGTCGTTTCCATGGCCCAGATCAAAACCGGCATGAAACCGACCTATTCCATTTTCAACGAAGCCATGATTCCCAAAATGGGAACGAAAGAAGAGGTGGAAAAAGGAATGGCCAAAGGCCGCTTCGTCAAGGCCGACACGATTGCCGAACTGGCCGGGAAGTTGGGTATTCCCGCGAACACGCTGGTGGAAACCATCAAGATCCACAACAGGTATATGGCGGAAGGCAAGGATCCCGATTTCGGCCGTCAGTTTACGAAGGTCATGATCCCCCTGGAGGAGGGACCCTTCTACGCCATTGCCCAGTGGCCCGCCGTGCACCACACCATGGGAGGTCTCCGCATCAACAAGGAGGCCCAGGTCATCGATATCTGGGGCAGCCCCATTCCCCGGCTCTATGCAGCGGGCGAGGTGACAGGCGGCATCCACGGTGCGAACCG
>JAGVTI010000150.1 GCA_019136935.1 Deltaproteobacteria bacterium | reverse complement strand
AACGGGATGGAATCACACAGACAACTCTCATAGACAGGCTTCCCCGCAACTCAGATAATTCACGACGTAATCGTGAACGGAATCCTCAAGAGATTTGAACGCCACGGGGCAACCACGGGCCTGAAGTTTATCCATCTTCGCCTCCGTGTAATACTGGTACTGGGCCTGGAGGTTCTCCGGCATGGGGATGTAATCGATCTGTTTTTCCCGTCCCAGGGCGGCAAAAACGGCCGCAATGAGATCATTCCAACTCCGGGATTTCCCCGTGCCGAGATTGAAGATGCCGTTCACCTCCCTGTGCTCCATGAGCCACCACAGAACTTCCACGCAGTCCTTCACATAAACGAAATCCCTCTTTTGCTCCCCGTCGCCGTAATCGGGGCGATGGGACTTGAACAGCCGCACCCGGCCCGTTTCCCGGATCTGCTGACAGGCCTTGTAGATGACACTGGACATGTCCCCCTTATGGTACTCGTTCGGACCGAAAACATTGAAGAACTTGATCCCCGCAACCTGCTTCTGGATGCCGTGGCGCAGGCTCCACTGGTCGAAGAGCTGTTTTGAATAACCGTACATGTTGATGGGTCGAAGGTCCTTGATCCGTCCCTCATCATCGTCAAAGCCCCGGGACCCGTCGCCGTAGGTCGCGGCGGAACTGGCGTAGATCAGGCGGACCCCATGCTTCATGGCCCATTCGGTCACCCGGCAGGTGTAGTGGAAATTGTTCTCCATGAGGTAGTCCGCATCCGCCTCCGTCGTGGAGGAGCAGGCCCCCATGTGCACGAGGGCCTCGACGGGAAAGGGCACCCGGTCCTCGAGGATCATCTTGAGAAAGGTGTCCTTGTGCAGGAAATCGGCATAGCGCCGGTTGACGAGATTCTTCCATTTCCGCGAACAGCCGAGCCGATCGACGATGATCACCTCGTCGATCCCTTCGGTGTTTAATTTCCAGACAAAGGCACTGCCGATGAAGCCGGCGCCGCCCGTAACCACGATCATGTCACATCACTCCCATATTTCAATTTTTGCAAAGCTACCCCGTTTACAACTCCTGAGCCGCCTTTTCAACGGCCGCCTTGATCTGGGCGATCCGCTCATCGGTCATCTTCACGGAAATGCCCATGACCAATGTCCGACCCAGGAGATCCTCCGCCTGGGGAATGTCCTTCCGGTCATAGATCACCTTGCCCCTGTAGGAGGGATCGGTAAAGGGATACTGCTTTGGATTCGCCGTCGACCGGGCCATCATGTGCTCCCAGTTGGGGGCGTAGTGCCACTTGTTGGCCTTGAAACAGACCGTGTCTACGCCGCCGGCAGCCAGACTCTTCTGGAATTTCGCCGCCAGTTCCTCCGTCGGCAGGTTGAAGGCGAGAAACGTCGCCGTATCGCCGGCCGGATCCGGAATCTCCCGTAAACCGACTTCCTTGACCCGGCTCAGAAATCCCTTGATCTTCGTCTTGTTCTTTACCTGCTCCGCGCAGACCGTATCGAGCTTTCGCAGCTGGGCCAGCCCCAAGGCCCCCTGCAGTTCATTCATCCGGTAGTTGAAACCCAGGATATGACGGCCTTCCATGGCCCGCGTCACGGCGGGGTTGTGGTCGTGACCGTGATCATGGTATTCATCGGCCCGCCAGGCGTATTCCTTGTTGTCCGTCAAAACCATGCCGCCTTCACCGGTGGTAATGGTCTTGTAATAGTCGAAGCTGAAGATCCCCATGTCGCCGAAGGTCCCCAGCTTCCGGCCCTTGAAGCTGCCGCCGCATCCCTGGGCGTTGTCTTCCAGAACGAGTAGATTGTGTTTTTTCGCCACGGCCACGATCTGGTCGATATGAGCCATGGCCCCGCACATGTGCACCGGGATGACCGCCTTGGTATAAGGGGTCAGCTTACGCTCGATATCCGCCGGATCGAGGTTGAGTGTCGCGTCGATGTCGCCCATCACCGGAATGGCGCCGACTTCAAGAACCGCTTCCCACGTCGCCACAAAGGTAAAGGCCGGCACGATGACTTCATCGCCCGGACCGACACCCATGGCCGCCAGGGCCACCTTCAGGGCCGACGAACCGGACGTGACACCCAGGGCGTAGGTCGAACCGCAGTACTGGGCGAATTCTTCTTCAAATTGCTTAACCTTGAAAATCCCCTTTCTCTCCTTGTCGAATCCGTATCGCATGAAAACGCCCGTTTCCAGGACGTCCATCACTTCCTTCATTTCTTCGTTACCGATCAATTCCGCACCAGCCATGTCCTTTGTCCTCCG
>JAGVTI010000007.1 GCA_019136935.1 Deltaproteobacteria bacterium | reverse complement strand
AATCACAACCGCGACCGGTTGCGGTTTTTCCGCATCCAGCAGGCCGGCCCATTCCAGAAAGCGGACCGGTACCTGACGGGAGATCTTTCCCGGAAAGGTTTCCAGATCGCTCCCCACGACGACGCCGAAGAGAAAGGCCGCGAACAACAGGCCGGACATGCCGCAGATCAGCATGAAAAGACCCAGTTTACGTAACCGTACTTCAAAGTGACGCACGTTGTCAGAAGCCATGTGCTCCCCTCATGCCCGGCAGCCCTCCGGAACCGGCATCCCTCATGCACTGCCGCCTACATTTTCTCCGGCGCCGATACCCCCAGCAGATAAAGCGCGTTCGCAAAAACCGTACGGATCGATTTGACCAGAAACAGCCTGGCCTCGCTTTGAACCCGGTCCTCCGTCATTACCTTGTTGCGGTTATAATAACTGTGAAACTGACCGGCAAGATCATTCAAGTAAAACGTCAATCGATGCGGCTCCAGTGTTTTGGCCGCCCCTTCGACGACCTCGGGAAACGCGGATATGGCCTTGACCAGGGCAATTTCTTCCGGCAGGGCCAGGAATTTCAGGTCCACCTCTTCATAACGGGGCACGCCATAGCCTCTTTCCCCGGCAATACGCAGGATGCTACAGATCCGCGCGTGGGCATACTGAACGTAATAAACAGGGTTTTCATTGGACTGTTTTTTCGCCAGGTCGAGATCGAAATCGAGATGGCTGTCGGAACGCCTCATCATGAAGTTGTAACGGGCCGCATCCGTACCGACTTCGTCTATCACTTCCCTCAGCGTGTCGAACTGACCGGCGCGGGTGGACATGGCGATGGGCTTCCCGTCACGCAGAAGATTCACCAGTTGCACCAGAACAACTTTCAGCGCGTCTTTCTCCAAGCCCAAGGCCTGAACACAGGCCTGCATCCGGGGAATATATCCGTGATGGTCCGCCCCCCAGACATCGATGACCGTATCGAATCCTCTTTCAAACTTGTTCTTATGATAGGCGATATCGGCGGCGAAGTACGTCGGTTCGCCGTTCTGGCGGATCACAACCCGGTCCTTTTCATCGCCGAACAGAGTCGTCCGGAACCAGGAAGTGTTATCTTCCAGATAGATAAAATCCTTCTTTTCCAGCTCCGCGAGGAGCTCCATCACACCGTTGTCCCGATGAAGTTCCCGTTCGCTGAAGTACCGGTCGAACGAAACGCCGAAAACGCGCAGATCCTCCTTGATCCCCTCCAGGATGACGCCGCCGGCGTAGTCTGTAAACACCCGGATCAACACATCCTCGGGTTTTTCGATCGCCTTTTTCCCCTCCTTCTGAAGAATTTCGCGAGCCAGATCCTTGATGTAATCACCCTGATAACAGGTGTCGGGAAATTCAACATCTTCCCCCAGCAACTGCCGCAGACGCAGATAAACGGATTTGCCCAGGTTATTCATCTGGTTGCCGGCATCGTTGATATAGTATTCCCGGGACACGCTGTAACCGCAGGCGTTGAGAAGCCGGGCGATCACGTCGCCGACCACGGCCCCGCGGGCATGGCCGATATGCAGGGGACCCGTCGGGTTGGCGCTGACGAATTCGACCTGCACCTTCCTGCCCTCCCCCAAATCATTTTTCCCGTAGTCCCGCCCTTCTTTGTCGATAGCCTCCAGAAGACGCGGCCAGACACTCTCCCGGACGAAGAAATTGATGAAACCCGGCCCCGCGATCTCGATTTTTTCGACCACGTCCCCGCCATCGAAATTTGCCCGGATCGCCTCGGCAATCTTCCGGGGATTCTGCCTCAGCTTCGACGCAAGAACCATGGCCACATTGGTGGCATAATCACCGTGCTTTTTGTCCTTCGTCGCCTCAATCTCGATAAAGGGAACATCGCAATCCGGCAGGCCGGACCCGGCACACTCCTTCAACGCCCGTTCGATCGACCGGACGATATCCTTCTTCAATGAAACGATCAAACCACAACCTCTGATAAAAAAAAGTGACAAGCAACGTCCTGACATTACTTGTCACGGTATTTACTTCATTCCCAATACAGCAAACGGATCACCCGGCGATGATTACACCCGTCGCACGCAGCTCAGGAGGCTACTGCGACTCCCTGTATTTCCGTTCAGCCTCATCGATGTCCCTGTCCTTGATGGACAGATCCCTCGAATAATCAGGACAGTGCACACACCCCGCAGCATCGGTCGAAACGCTGAATTTTTTCTGACAGCTCTCTCTCCAGGCACAAATCGAACAATACCGTTTCTCGGTCCC
>JAGVTI010000151.1 GCA_019136935.1 Deltaproteobacteria bacterium | reverse complement strand
AAAAAGCCGTTTCTTCCAGGTGGTAATACAGGGCGTCCAGGTCCCCGGAGGCCACCTTGAACTGACCGTCTATTTCGTTGATCTCCCTGATCTCGGATTGCGCCGACCGGAGCATCTCGAGAACGGACCGCTCCCGGCCGTAAAGATCGTCGTAGGCGGCATCCGCGTGCACCGTCAATTTCTGGATATTGTCCAGAAACTTCTTCTCTTCCAGCAAGGCCTCTTCCTCTCCCTCCCGGAAAGCCGCCTGGTCGATCTCGTTCAATTGGAAATCAAGGAAATCGGCACGCTCGACCCGGTTTCGCGCACGCGCTTCCATTTCCCGTCGCTGCTCCCGGAGAGCCAGGTACCGCTCATAGAGCTGCTCGTACTCTGCCCTCAAAGGGAGAAGCAGACCGAAACCGTCCAGCATATCGATGTGATTGTCCGGATTTAAAAGAACCTGGTGCTCCCGCTGGCCGCAGATGTTGATCAGGGATTCGCTGATCGCCGTGAGCATCCCCAGGGTCGAAGGGGTGCCGTTGATGAAAACGCGGTTTTTGCCGGCGCGGGAAACGATCCGTTTGAGGGAGAGGTCCTCCCCGTCGTCAAAACCCATCTCGCGGAGTTTTTCCCGCACCTGGTCCCGGCCTTCGACATCAAAGACCGCCTCGACGACGGCCTCTTCCTCGCCGGTGCGGATCAGATCGGGAGTTGCCCGGTTTCCCTGAATCAGGCCGAGAGCGCCCAGGACGATGGACTTGCCCGCACCGGTTTCACCGGTCAGGACGGTCAATCCCGCCTCGAAAGACATTTGCAGCTCTGCAATGATGGCGAAATTCTTGATCCTGAGATCGGTCAGCATGGCTTGATGTTCGTCGGTCCCTCCGGCAGTCTCCCCCATCCCAGTTTCGTGCGCAGGATCTCCCAGTAATCCCGAAGCGGGGAGGAAATCAAATTCGTCACATAGGGAGAACGGGCGATGGTCACCGTATCGCCCGTCTTCAGATCATAGGAAATCTGGCCGTCCAGAATCACCGTCACCCCCGGCTCTTTCGTGAGCAGCTTCACGGTTACAATCACGCCGGCAGGCAGGATAATCGGCCGATTGGTCAGCATGTGCGGACACAGCGGGCTGAGCACCATGCAGGCCATCTTGGGAAAGACAATCGGTCCGCCGGCGGACAGGGAGTAGGCGGTCGAACCGGTCGGCGTCGAGACGATGATCCCGTCGGCTTTGAACGTCGTCAGAAAGGCGCCGTTCACGAAAGCCTCCAATTCCACCATCCGGCTGAGGTTTCCCCGCCCGATGACCACGTCGTTGAGCACGGCCTGCTCCTCGATTTCGGTTTCCTGACCCTTGATCGACACGTCGAGCATCATCCGCTTCTCCATCTCGAAGTTACCCGTCAGAATCCTCTCGATGGCACTGCACATCTCGCTCAGGTTGACCTCCGTCAGATATCCGAATCCGCCCATGTTGATGCCCACGATGGGTATTTCGATCCCGCGGATGAAATGGGCAAGCCGCAGAATCGTGCCGTCTCCCCCGAAAACGACGATGAGATCGACCTCCGAGGCAAGGTGCCTGCGGTCCATGCCGTCGGGCGCCCCTACCTTCCGGGCAATGTGCTTCTCCAGGTAAACTTTGAGTCCCCGGTCCAAAAGCCAGTCCCGGAGTACGATGGTGTATTCTGCGGATTGTTCTTTTTCGATGTTGGCGACGATCCCGATTCGTTTTATGCCCATGGCGATCCTGCTGTGAGAATTTCTGCGTTTCCTATCATAATAATTCGTGAGTGTCTATGGGGGATTAGAATGCTTCCCAGGATGTCTTCCCGACGGTCCGTCCTGGCCTCTCCCATGCAGCCAGCACTGAGGATCGTCGGCAAAAAGATCCGCCTTCCCCCGGGCAGACGAAAACGCATAGGAGACGGCCCTGCATCCCCGGCAAGTCGGCCACAGATCGCAGGTCCCGCATTTCCCCCGATAGCTTTCCCGCCGTCTCAACTTCCACAGGAGCGGCGACGTCGCCCATATTTCCCGGAGGCTCTTTTTTCTCAGGTTTCCCGCCTTCAGGCCGATTCTCCGGCAGGCCATGACGGTACCGTCACTTGTGATGGTGACGCCCGAAAATCCGGCGCTGCATCCGGACAAGGTAAGACGGCAATCCGCAGGGGGACGCACTCCTCTGACGACCCCCGCCAGGGGATCTCCCGAAACGACGGAAAAACCAGCATCGGACAGGCCGAATGCCTGTTCATAGGCGTCCCGGACTTCCTCGGGGGCCAGGAGAAAATCGAGGAGTTCCCGGCCTCTTCCGCAGGGCACGATCCGGGAAAAACCGATGCTGTTGAATCCCGTATCTTTGGCGATGCCGATCGTTTCCTTGACATTTCTTATATTGACGCGGGAAAGCGTCACGTTGGCACTGACCCTGGTTCCCGCGGCAATAAGACGCTTCGCCCCCCGGAGGGCTCCCCGGAAACTGCCCGGGCCCCGTATCCGGTCGTGAACCGGTGCCGGTCCCTCCAGGCTGATCTGGACGTCGAAGACATCCCATGCCCGTGTTTTTCCGGCGTCTTCATCCGTGATCAGGATGCCGTTGCTCATCAGGGCGGCGTCGAAACCCCGCTGCCTGGCGTGGGCGATCCCTTCCCACAGGTCCCTGAAAAGGAAGGGTTCCCCCCCCGTAAAATGGATCGACGGGACAACGGAGATGCCTTCATCTTTCCAGGCCGCAAACATCTCCGCGGCTCCGTCGATTTCCCGCTTCAATTCACCAACGGTCATTTCGGGAGTCCTTTTCCCGCCCTGGTAACAATGACGGCAGGAAAGATTGCAGCGCTCCGTAAGATGCCATTGAATGAAAAATTCAAGGTTCTGAATTGCCGAACCGGCAATTATTTGCTCTTTCAACCCTTTCACTTGAGACATTGTGCACCCGCTTCAACGGACCGCATCATTTCCAAGAATTCAACTTCTTTCCGCTTGGAACGCTCACTCAAGGTGCTCTTTTTCAGGGTCCCCATTCCGTTCACCTCCTTTCTTCTTCGAATACGGCCTGGAACGATACGGCTGCTTAACGAAAGAAAAAAATACAGGCTCAAGGTTAAAAGAATGTTGACAGGAACTCAGGCATCAGAACAAATCATGATCAAGTAGCTGCTGCACGGTTAATGATATTCACGTTCCCGGCAGGGGTGCGTAGGCAATCGGATCGGTCAGGCCCGCCTCGTCAAAACCCTTTTTGCGCAGGAGGCAGCTGTCGCAGCGCCCGCATGCCAGACCGCCGGGAGCCGGGTCGTAACAGGTGTGGGTCAGGCCGTAGTCAACGCCCAGTTTCAGGCCGGCCCGGATGATCTCGCCCTTGGATAAAAACATCAGCGGCGCCCGGATCGAAACGGTTATTTTTCCTTCCACCGCAGCCTTGACCGCCAGATTCGCCAGCTTCTCGAACGCCGCGACAAATTCGGGACGGCAATCGGGATAGCCGCTGTAATCGACGGCATTCACCCCGATGAAGATATCGCCGCAGCCGAGCACTTCCGCCCAGGCCAGGGCATAACTCAGGAAAATCGTGTTTCTCGCGGGAACGTAGGTCACGGGAATCTCCGCGGAACCGGCGGTCCCCTTCCCCTTGGGAACTTCAATATCGGCCGTCAGGGCGGAGCCCCCGAAGGCGCGCAGATCGATGTCCACGACCCGATGCTCCCGCACCTGGAAATAATCGGCCACACGCCTTGCCGCCTCAAGCTCATGCAGGTGGCGCTGACCGTAACGAAAAGTCAGGCCGTACAGGACAAATCCTTCCTGCCGGGCCATGGCCAGCAGCGTCGTCGAGTCAAGACCGCCGCTCAGCAGAACAACCGCTTTCTTTTCTTCCATCATGCCATTCCTCTAAACGCCCCTCCGATCAGGGCCCCAGACGACTTTGTGCAGTTGAAGCTGCATCCGGACAGGCAATCCGTCGGAGAGGATCCATTGCGCCAGCACAGCCGGCTCCATTCTCCCGAAGACGGGCGAAAAAAGCGGCGGCCGGCATCCCGAACGGGCCTTCTCATGCCGTGAAAGAACCTCAACCGCGTAATCATAATCCAGCCGGTCCTGGATGACAAACTTTACCTCGTCCCGTGAAGTCAGCCGCGTGAGATTCTCGAAATCGTTTTTCCCCTCTTCCCCGCTGGAGGGGCACTTGACGTCGACGATCCGGGCACACCTGGGATCCACGGCATCGATATTCCGGCTGCCGTTGGTCTCCAGCAACACTTCATAATTTCGCTCCAGCAAGGCCCGGACCAGGGCGGGGGTGCCCTCCTGAATCAGCGGCTCGCCGCCCGTGACTTCCACGAGGCGGCAGGAATAAGCGGACAGGCGATCCACAATCTCGCCGATGTCCATTTCTTTTCCTTCGTCGTAGGCATACCTCGTGTCGCAATAGGTACAGCGGAGATTGCAGCCCGTCAGGCGGACAAAAACGCAGGGACGTCCCGCATGGGACGACTCGCCCTGAAGACTGTGGAAAATTTCATTGACAACAACAGGCACCCTATTCCTCCCAGTAAAACGCCCCGGCATCCTCCGTTTCGGACACCTTCACCTTCGAGATCCAAACCCGGTCATTGTTCAACTCACGGGCAAGGGCTCCGAAAAGGTAGCGGGCAACATTCTCCGACGTCGGGTTCACCCCCCTGAACATGCTTAAATCATTGAGATTACGATGATCGAGACCTTCTAAAATCCGGGCCGTCTTTTCTTTGACAACCCGGAAATCGATGCCGATACCGATATTGTCCAACTCTTTACATCGCACAAACAATTCTACGTTCCAGTTGTGACCGTGAAGGCGGGCACAGTCGCCGGGATAACCGGCCAACGTGTGAGCCGCCGCAAAGTGTGTTTTGATATGAATTTCAAATACGCCTGCCATGTCTTTCCGTCCTTTCGTAATATCTGCTTTTATGCCCAATCCTGATTTATTGCAATCACAAAGCGTTCGGGAAACACACCCCGTCCCGGCGGGATCCGTTCGTAACCGTTCAGAATCTTTCACATCGCATCCGGCGAAACGAAGATTTCTTGACAGGTGTTATGGAATGGCTTATTTGTTTTTCCGTCCTTTTTCCGCTCAGCCGGCATGCGGCTGAAGTCTATCGGAACCTCGGATCAGGATCTATGCGCAGATACGTTGTTTTTTTCCTTTCCTTCGCCTTTTTATTGATCGCCGCCGGTGCGGTCCACGCAAAGAAAGCCGGCGAACCGGACGTCAAATCGTATTTCGTCGTCAATGCCACAACAGGGACCATCATCAAGGCGAAAAATATCGATCAGCCCATACCGCCGGCATCCCTGACGAAGGTCCTGTCCCTTTACATTATCATGGACTCGCTTCAGCGGAGAGAAATCCGCCTGCACGATCGCGTTAAAATCAGCAGGAAGGCCTGGCAGACAGGAGGATCGCAGATGTTTCTGGAGCCGGGAACGGAAGTCGCCCTGGAAGAACTGATGAAGGGGATGGCCATCGTCTCCGCCAACGATGCGGCGGTTGCCCTGGCGGAACATGTCTGTGGAGACGTTCCTCGCTTTGTCGACAGGATGAACCGGCAGGCACGGGAACTGGGCATGAGAAACAGCGTCTTTGTCAATCCCCACGGACTGCCGGCCAAAGGAGAAATCACGACGGCACGGGACATGGCCATCCTGGCCGCGGATTATATCCGGCGTTTCCCCTGGGCCCTCACCCTGCTGCATTCCCGGCAATCCTATTCCTACCACAACATCACCCAGCCAAACCGTAACCGGCTCCTGGGAAAGTACCCCGAAGTGGACGGACTGAAAACGGGTTTCACCTGGGTGTCGGGTTACCATACGATCGTCACGGCCAGGAAGGGACAACAGCGCTATATCATCGTCGTCATGGGGGCGAAAACACCCGTGAAACGAAACCGGGAAGCCGCCGAGCTTTTGAAAGAGGCATTGGGGATGGCCCGGGGCACATCCGTCAAGCCCTCTCCGCCCCTGGTAAAGGTGCCGCACCGCACCGGAGTCACCCCGGGAAAATCGTAGAGACATCGACGTAACTTCGCAATCAAGGGAGATTGAATATGGGAATTCTCAAAGGCTCGCTCACTTTTTCCAGGTATGCCGTAAGGGAGGATCCGCCGGAGCGTTTTCTGGATTTTGTTCACGAACGCCTGAGCCGCTTTTCTTTTTCAGGACTGGAAACATCGGAACGGCTCAAAATCACGGGCTGGACCGGAATGGAAGACATTCTCGACACGACTTTCGGCTATGCCCGGCACGTGAAAGGGGATTTCCTCCTGTTTGCCCTCCGGGTGGACCGCAAGGCCGTCCCGGCGTCATTGCTGAAAGTCGAAGCCATGGCGGCGGAAAAGAAATATCTCCAGGAAACGGGGAAAGAACGCCTTTACCGGGAGCAGAAAAAGGAGATCCGGGATCGCGTGCAGCTTTCGCTTCTTCAGAAGACCCTTCCCGTCCCCTCATTTTACGAGGTCTGCTGGTCCGTCTCGGGGAAATGGCTTCTCTTCACGTCCCTCTCGGAAACCGCCTGCCTGGATTTCCTGGAAATATTCAAGGAATCCTTCGGATTCATTCCCGTTCCGCTCGTTCCCTGGGACAACATCCAGATACCCGGAGCAACACAGGGCGATCAGAACGAATCCGCCTTTCTTGCCGACCCCGAAACGATCGGCCGGGAATTCCTGACCTGGCTGTGGTTCAAATCGGAAGAGCGCGGCGGCTTCATCGAACTTCCCGGACGGGGGGACATCGAGGTGGTTTTTCTCCGCCGCCTGGTCCTGGAGTCGGGAGACGGAATCAACTCCGAAACGGTCATCTGCCACGGGGCCAACACGGATCTGAAGGAGGGGAAAGAAGCCCTGCGCCAGGGAAAGAAGATCAAGGAAGGGCGTATCCGCCTGCGGATCGACGCGGACACCTGGGAATTCACCTTCAAGGCCGACACGTACGGTTTCCAGTCCGTGAAACTGCCGGAGACGGTCGAGATGGCCGACGAACAAGACCTGGAAGGCAGGAGCCTCGAACGGATCTACCTGATCGAACGGGTTATCACGACCCTGGACGATCTCTTCGCCCTGTTTCTCTCCATCCGCCGCTCCGAGCTCTGGCTGAATGACGAACAGCCCCGGATGAAAAAGTGGTTCCAGGCGTAAAACGGCCCCTGCCGCATACCGCCCGTTGAACGGAAACGGGCGCTCAAGCTTTCGTTCGCCACTTTACGACAGCGACAGGAGAAAAACCCGGAGGTTGGCCTTCCGGTGGTCCAGTTTCATCTTCTTCCGGATATTGTCCCGGTGAAATTCAACGGACCGGATGGAGAGGTTGAGCATCTCCGACATTTCCTTGTTCGTCCGTCCCTCCTTGACCAGATTGGCGATCTGGATTTCCCGGCCCGTCAGGTTGAAGTGGGCCAGGGTGATATTCCGGAGGAAGGGCGAAATGATGTTGTTGAGGTTGGCCTCCAGAACCTGCAGGTAGGCCTGCTGATCCGTCCCGGTCAATCCGTGTTTCAGCCTGTCTATGTAGGGTAGAATCAGGCTCCTCACGTTCGCCAGGACATCCTCTTCCAGGGCCGCCTTGTCCTCTTCCCTCCGGCGCAGCAGGACTTTGAGGGCCGTGTTCGCCTCTTCCAGATAGGCGGATTTCACTTCGAGCTCCTCCTTGCTCCGCTTCAGGGCCAGTTCGGATTGGACCCGTTCCGTAATATCGCGGACGACCGCCTGGACCACGGACCTGCCGCCGAGTTCAAAGCGGCTCAGCAGGATTTCCGCGGGGAAGAGGGTCCCGTCCACTTTCTTGTGAATCCAGGTGAAGGCATGGCTGCCGTTTTCCAGGGCAAGATCGATCATCCGGTTCGCCTTTTCGACGGAGGCCTCCCCGTCCGGCTGAAAGGCCGGCGATACCTCCCCGGGATGATACTTGACGAACTCTTCCTTGGACCGGAATCCGTAAATTTCAAGCGCTTTCTCGTTGCAATCGAAGAACGACTTCTTATCCAGCATCATGATGGCGTCGTGGGAAGATTCGAAAAGTGTACGGAACTTCTTCTCCGATTCCATGACGGTCAAATCCATTTCCCTGCGGTCCGTGATATCGCGAACCGTCTGGATGGCCCCGACGACCCGGTCGCTGAAATCATAGATGAGGCTCGCCTTCGACCACAGGTATCGCTTCCTGCCGCCGACTTCGATGGCACCGTCATTTTCATAATAAAGCGCACCCTCTTCCCAGTGAACCTTCCGATATTTCTTGGCTTCCTCCGGCTTATTCTTCAGCAGAATATCGATGATCAGGGGACGGCGTTTTTTATAAAAAGGCAGGGCATATTCATAATCGCCCTTCCCCATCATGTCTTTGCCCGGTACGCCGGTCAACTTCTCCATGGCCCGGTTCCAGGCGATGACCCGCCCTTCCAGATCGACGGCGAAAGTCGGATCGGGCAGGAAGTTGATAATGTCGGCGAAACGGCGTTCCGCGTTCCGCGTCTCCTCTTCGGCCCGAATGCGGTCGGTCACGTCGCGCACAACCGCCTGGATGACCCACCGGCCATCCAGGGCAAGACGGCTCATGCTTACCTCCGCCGGGAACAATTCACCATTCAAGCGACGGTGTTCCCAGGTAAAGGCATGGCTTCCCGTTTCCATGGCAAGATCGATCATCCGGTTCGAGGCCTCGACGGAAGTATCGCCGTTCGGTTGCAGGGGCGGCGACAGATCGGACGGATGGAACGTGATGAAACTTTCTTTACTGGGACAGGAAAAAACTTCGAGGGTTTTCTGGTTACAATCAAAAAATCCCTCCTTGTCGAGGATCATGATGGCGTCATTGGAAGATTCGAAAAGTTCCTGATACCTGTGCTCGAACAGCTTTAACGAGGTTTCCACCCTGCTGTAGTCCGTGATCTCCTTCGCCACGAGCAGAACGCCCGACGGAACGTCTTCTGTGTTACGGAGCACGGACAGCTTCGTTTCCAGGAAGATGGTGCGGCCGTCACGGGCATGCAAATTCAGTTCAACGGGATGAACGGGGTCCTCTTCTTTCGACAGAAAACGCCGGACCAGGTCGAAAGATTCCGGTTCCAATAGGCGATCCAGGGATCGATTCCGTGTTTCTTCGGGTTCGTAACCCGAAACGGCGTAAAAGGAAAGGCTGCAATAGGTCACAACAAGTGCTGAATCAGCCATGACGACGAGATCGCTCACCCGCTCCAGGGCCGCCGTCAAAGCCGGCCATGAAACAGCCGGAAAGTCCCGCTGATTTTTTCTCTTCGATTCCACTTTTCGCTTATTTTCGGCCTGGCCGGCCGCTGCATTCCTCCCGGCGATTTTTTCGTCCGGTCCATGGGTTAAATGATCTTTGTTTTCCTTTTTCCTGCTCATCAATCCTCGTCAACTTTCCTTAAATAAACCCGTTCTCCCTCTACCATCCGAGAAACAGCGCAGAGCGGCTCAGGACGACCCATCCCTGGGCAAAACGACAAAGGCAATTCCCTCATCGCAGGCCCGCCGATGAAATCTCCTGATAAATTCATGCCTGACGGCAAACTGATCGTTAAATTCCTCCACCTTGAAAACCACGTTGAAGGACACACCGAATCCTTCCAATTTCTGAAACCTGACGGCGGGCGGAAAAGAACGGATACCACCCGCCGTTTGATCGCGCACATCCGTCGCCACATCGACGGCAATCCTCTCGACCGTATCGAGATCGCTGCCGTACGCAACCATAACGGGCACGGCCACGAACAATTCCTTCTCCGGAAAGGAGTAGTTCGTCACAATCGCCGACGCGAGTTTCGAGTTCGGCACAATAATCATGTTGTTCGAAGTAGCCTGCACGGTGGTATACCGCCAGGTGATATCGCTTACATACCCTTCCTCCCCCGTGTTGAGTTTCACATAATCCCCGGGGCGAACCTGCTTTGACGCGATGACGTGAATCCCGGAAAAAAAGTTGGAAAGGGTGTCCTGGAGGGCAAGGGCAACGGCGAGACCGCCTACTCCAAGGGCCGTCAGAATCGGGGCGATCGAGATGCCCAGGGATTGCAGGGCCATCAGCACGCCGATAAGAAAA